>NZ_DATHFX010000541.1:0-4381 GCF_035317885.1 Pinirhizobacter sp. | reverse complement strand
AAACTTGTCCAGGGCATCCTGGAGCGCGCCGTAACCCAGCCCTGCACGATCTTCCAGGTACAGAGAATAGCCCGAACCATTGCCGAGCCCCTGGATCGGCGGCGGCAGCAGCGCGTAGGCAAAGGCGTCCTTAATACTCGCGAACTTGGCATTGAGCTCGGCATTGATCTGCGCGGCCGTGCGGCGGCGCTCGTCGAACGGCTTGAGAATGACGTACGACGCCTGTAGGTTAGGCGTGTTGACAAACTGCAAGGCGTTAAAGCCAGCATAGGCAGGCATGATGTCCACACCGTCCACCGTATGCGCGATCTGCACCATTTGGTGCGTGACCACATCGGTGCGGGCCAGCGCCGCGCCCGGAGGCAATTTCGCGCCGGCAAACAGATAGAGCTTGTCCTGGGTGGGAACGAAACCGCCCGGCACCGTGTGGAACAGGAATCCAGTCACAATCAACAACAAGACATAGATGGCAAATATCACGCCGCGCCGGCTCAAAGTGCGCGCCACCGTGCCGTGATAGCGATCCGAACTGCGATTGAAGAAACGATTGAACGGCCCGAACAACCAGCCGAATGCACGTTCGATCCCACGCGCCAGGGCATCTTTAGGCTCGTGATGACCCTTCAGCAATTTCGCAGCCAACGCTGGCGACAGCGTCAGCGAGTTGACAGCTGAGATCACGGTGGAGATGGCAATTGTCACCGCGAATTGCTTGTAAAACTGTCCGGTAACGCCGGTGAGGAAGGCCATCGGAACGAACACCGCGCACAGCACCAGCGCTATCGCCACGATCGGCCCGGACACCTCTTTCATGGCCTGGTGAGCAGCCGCGCGCGGAGCCAGCCCTTGTGCGATATTGCGCTCGACGTTCTCCACCACCACGATGGCGTCGTCGACCACGATGCCAATCGCCAGCACCAAGCCGAACAACGTCAGCGTGTTGATGGAGTAGCCCAGCAGGTACAGCCATCCAAAGGTGCCCACGATGGAGACCGGAACCGCAACCAGCGGAATGATCGATGCGCGCCAGCTCTGCAGGAACAGGATCACCACCAACACCACCAGGATCACCGCTTCGAGCAGCGTGTGCTGCACGGCACGGATCGATTCACGCACGAATACGGTTGGATCCCACTGCGCACGCCAGGCCACGCCGGTAGGGAAGCTCAGGGACAGCTCATGCAACTTCGCGTACACCGCATCGGCGACGCCAACTGCATTGGCACCCGGCGACAGGAATATCCCGGTCGTCGCGGTGTTCTTGGTGTCGATCAGCGTATGCAAGGTGTAGTCACCGGCGCCCAGCTCCACCCTCGCTATGTCGGACAGGCGTGTGATCTGGCCGTTCACGCCGGTTTTCACTACGATGTTCCTGAACTCCTCTTCGCTGCGCAGACGGCCACGCACATTGATGGAGATCAGGAAATCGGTGCTTTTCGGTGACGGTTCGGCACCGAGCTGACCGGCCGAAACCTGCACGTTCTGTTCGCGAATGGCATTGATCGCATCATCGGCGGTCAGCCCACGCGAAGCCAGCTTGTCCGGATCGAGCCAGATGCGCATGGCGTAATCGCCTGCACCGTATAACTCAACGTCCCCTATTCCCGGGATGCGGGACAACTCATCCTTGACGTGTAGCGTGAGGTAGTTGCGAAGATAGAGCGTGTTATAACGACCGTCCGGCGAATACAGCGCGAGGTACATGAGAGGCGTGGGCGATTGCTTCTGCGTCGTCACACCATACAAGCGCACGGCATCCGGCAATCGCGAGAGCGCCTGGCTCACACGGTTCTGCACACGCACGGCAGCCGTGTCCGGGTCCACGCCGGGCAGGAAGGTGACGACCACCTGCAAACTGCCGTCCGAGCCGGCGACGGACTTCATGTACATGATGCCTTCGACGCCGTTGATGGCCTCTTCCAACGGCTCCGCCACCGAATCGGCGATTTCCTTGGGATTGGCGCCCGGATACGTCGCACGCACGACGACGCTGGGTGGCACCACTTCCGGATATTCGCTGACGGGCAGGATCGGGATGGCGATCAGGCCGACCGCAAAGATGATGATCGACAGCACGATCGCAAAGATCGGTCGCTCGATAAAGAATTTGGAAAAGTCCATGAGTGTGGCTCGGGTCAGTTCATCGCCGTCTGCGCACCGGAAAGCGCGCTATCCATGGCGACCTCGCGTGGCTTGACCGGGGCACCGGCGAAGAAGATTTTCTGCGTGCCGTCGACGATGATCTTGTCGCCCTCGGTCAGCCCCGACTCCACCACGCGCAAACCGTCAGCGACGCGACCGAGTTGCACATCCCTGCGCACTGCGGTGTCGTTGGGTCCCAGTACGTAGACGTACTTGCGATCCTGATCGGTGAGCACTGCCCGGTCGTTGATCAGCAGCGCCTTGAACTGACCGTGGCCATCCAACTCCACACGCGCGAACAGGCCGGGCGTGAATTGACGTGCGGGGTTGGGCAGGATGGCCCGTGCGCGCAGGGTGCCGGTGGCCGGGTCGACCTGGTTGTCCAGGAAATCCACCGCCCCTTGATGCGGAAAGCCTGTTTCGTTGGCCAGGCCCACGCGGACCGGACTGCCTTGCGCCGCATGCCCCTGTTGGCGCATCAGGGCGTTGTAGCGCAGATAGTTTTGTTCATCGCAATCGAAATACACATACACCGGGTCTTGCGACACCAACGTCGTCAGCAAGGTCTGGTCGGCCTGGGTAAGATTGCCGGGCGTGAGCATGGCGCGGCCGGCACGGCCGCTGATGGGCGCGTGCACTTCGGTGAAGCTCAAATTGAGCCTGGCCGTGGCCACCGCGGCTTGCGCGGCTTGCACATCGGCATTGCCCGTCTCGTACTCGCCGCGGTGCGACTCAAACTCTTCGTGCGAAATGGCCGAAGACTGCATCAGTGCTTGTGCACGCGTGTACTGCAATTTCGCGAGCTGGGCGGTGGCCCGGGCGTGCGCGAGCTGCGCGGTCGCGCTATCCAGTGCATCCTGATAAGGCCGTGGGTCAATCACGAACAGGATGTCGCCCTGCTTGACCTCTTCGCCTTCGGCGTACGCCACACGCTGAATGTACCCGCTGACACGTGGGCGAATCTCCACCGTGCCGATCGCGATGACCCGGCCATTGAATTCATCCCACACGTGCACTTGCGTCAGTTTTACCTTGGCCACGCTGACATCTGGAGCCGGCGGCGCTGCGGCGCCGGCGGACGCTTTGCCGCGCTGGCATCCGCTGAGCGACAGAGCAAGACCGGCTGTTGCACCCAGGACATAGAGAACACTTCCGAGACGGCGGCGCGCCCCCGACATTTGCATGGTGAACATGAAGCACTACCTGCGACAGTGAAGTTGGAGTACGCTAATCTGAACTGTCGGGTTATCCGGTTGAAGTAGTGACTTTATACCGGTGTAATAAATAACAGGATCTGCATGTCCGTCATGAACGACAACTTGCTCGGAACCTATCTGAAGGACCGTCGCAGCAGGCTCGATCCGGCGTCCTTTGGTATTTCAGCAACACGCCGGCGAACGCCGGGTCTGCGGCGCGAGGAAGTGGCTCAGCGCGCCTGCGTCAGTGCCACATGGTACACGTGGCTCGAGCAGGGGCGGGGTGGTGCCCCCTCAGCCGCTGTACTCGATCGCATCGCACGCGCCCTGATGCTGACAGATGTTGAACGCGAGCATATCTTTCTGCTCGGCCTTGGCCGTCCGCCCGAAGTTCGCTACCACGCAACCGAAGGCGTTACGCCGCAATTGCAGCGCGTGCTTGACGCACTGGAGCTCAGCCCGGCCGTTGTGAGGACTTGCACCTGGGACGTTGTTGCGTGGAACCGTGCCGCCTCAGTGGTGCTTGCCGACTATGCCGCGCTTCCCGTCGAGCAGCGGAATGTACTTCGCCTCCTGTTCGGCAATCCCAATATTCAAGAGCGGCAACTTGATTGGAAAAGCGTTGCACGGTTTGTCGTGGCGGCGTTACGGGCGGACGCGGCGCGCGCCGGAGCTTCCGGTGAACTCGCGGCACTCATCGATGAACTGAGCCGTACCAGCCCTGAATTCGTGGCGATGTGGAGTGACCACGACGTTCGCTCCTTCGGCGAGGGCACCAAACATGTAAGGCATTCCGGAATCGGCATGATTGCCATGGAATACTCATCCTTTGCGGTCGACGGGCGACCGGATCTCAGTATGGTGATTCACAACCCGGTGACGCGCGAGGATGCGGACAAGGTGCGTATGCTGATCGAATGCAGGGAATTCATATCTGTCAGTCGTGTTTAGCTGGGACCGAAGCTGCGCCCCGCTAGGCACTTTGACCGGACATCGGTGATGCCACGCGGGGCGCAGCTTCGGTCCCAGCTAAACACGACTGA
>NZ_DATHFX010000540.1:0-3563 GCF_035317885.1 Pinirhizobacter sp. | reverse complement strand
TCTCCGTCCAGGGCAGCATGATCGGCAGCAGGCCGCCGGCGATGTACACGCCATCCCATGCGCCCAGGGTAAGCACCAGGTCGCCCGCTACGGAGCCCAAGATGCCGGCGAAACGTTCGGCCGTCTTCACGCACATCGGGTCGCTGCCGTCCTCGGCACGCTGGGTGACGTCCTCGGGCTTGAGGTCTTCGGGCGTATGGCCGGCAATGTCGCAAAGAGCCCCATAGAGGTTCACCAGGCCCTGGCCGCAGATCAGGCGCTCGTTGGACACGCGGCCGTATTTCTCGTTGAGCCGTCGCAGGATCTTGATGTCTTCGGTCGTGTGCGCGGCGAAGCCGGCGTGGCCGCCTTCGGTTTCCAGCACGCTGCAGTGGCCGTTGCGGATCAGTAGCGCGCCCACCCCCAGGCCCGTGCCCGGGCCGATCACGGCGAAGGTTTGCGCGTGCGTGGCGCCAAGCGTGGGGCAGGGCACGTCGCCGATCACCACGCAGTCCTCAGGCTCCAGCAGCGGTACGCCCATCGAAAGCGCGGCGAAATCGTTCACCAGGTGCACCGAATCCAGGCCCAATTCGCGTTCCAGGCGTGCGGCGGAGATCTCCCAGGGGTTGTTGGTGATCTTTACCTCAGCATCAGCGACGCGGCCAGCGGCGTCGACGATGGCGCGGTGTGCCTCAAGGCCGGTCTCCTGGAAGTAGCGCTTGCCGGCATCGCTCATGTTCGGGAAGTCCGCCACGTGATACCGGCGCACGGTGTCGGCGCGGAACGGGGACCTTTGCGTGGGATCGGCCATCGCGAAGCGGATATTGGTGCCACCGACATCGGCAAGGAGGGTCGGTTGCAGCGCGCTGTGATGAGCCATGGAAAAAGAACCCGTCGAAATCGGTCAAGCCTGCCTGTGCGGCGCCATGAATGTCCAGCCCGCTCTATGCTGCATTGCAGCAATCACGCCGAGCTTTGATGTAAACGATTACGTGGGCAGAATACCCCATCGCATCGTGGAGAACAGTATGGCCGGTGTCCGCCTGGACAAGATCCGCAAGGTGTACCCCAACGGCCATGTCGCGGTTTCGGAAGCCAGCTTCGACATCGCCGACGGCGAGTTGCTGGTGCTGGTGGGGCCTTCCGGCTGTGGCAAGACCACACTGCTTCGGATGATCGCGGGCCTGGAGGACATCAGCGGCGGTGAGCTGTGGATCGGCGACCGCGTGGTGAACGACACTGCGCCGAAAGATCGCGACATCGCCATGGTGTTCCAGAACTACGCGCTGTATCCCCACATGACGGTGGCCGAGAACCTGGGCTTCGGATTGCGCTTGCGCGGACAGCCGAAGGCGGAGATCGACAAGCGCGTGGCCGAATCCGCCGCCAAGCTTGGGCTGAGCGAAAGGCTCGCTTCCCGCCCGGCTGCGCTGTCGGGCGGACAGCGCCAGCGCGTGGCACTTGGCCGTGCCCTCGTGCGCGACCCTGCTGTCTTCCTGCTGGACGAACCGTTGTCGAACCTCGACGCGAAGCTGCGGTTGTCCATGCGCGTGGAGATCGGACGCCTGCATCGCGAACTCGGCGCCACGATGATCTATGTCACCCACGACCAGATCGAAGCGATGACGCTGGGCCAGCGCATCGTGGTGTTGAATGGCGGCGTCATCCAGCAGATCGACACGCCGATGAACCTCTACGACAAGCCGGCCAATTTGTTCGTGGCCGGGTTCCTGGGCAGCCCCGCGATGAACCTCTGGACGGGGACACTCGAGCAATCGGATGGTTTCGTGCTGCGCACGCCCTCCGGACTGCTGCCGCTGGGGCCGCTCGCTCCCGCTGCTGCGCTGGCCGGCCATCTCGGCCAGCAGGTGGTGATGGGCATACGCCCGGAAGACCTGCAGCCGGTTGCCGCCGGCACGCCCGCGGCGTTCCCGCGCCTTAAGGCCTTCGTCGACGTGGTGGAGCCGGTGGGCAACGAGGTGTTCCTGAACATGCGTGGCGCCGAGGGCGAACTGGTGTCACGCGCGCCGCCCCAGGCCGCATCGCACCCGGGTGGCGAGATCGAACTGTCATTCGATCCGGCGCGGGCGCATTACTTCGATGCCGCCACCACCCTTCGCATCGAAGCGGGGTCAGAGTAATTACTCTGACCCCAACCCCAGGGCCGCCGGTCCGGGACAACTTGCCGCGCCAGCCTCCGCCACCCGCGGCGTAGAATGACCGCCTGGCTTAAAGACCGAGGCCCCGCCCATGAATTTCCCCGCCGTCCGCATGCGCCGCATGCGCCGCGATGCCTTCTCCCGCAACCTCATGCGCGAGACCACCCTCACCGCCCATGACCTGATCATGGTCGCCTTCGTCATCGAGGGTGAAGCTGAGCGCGAGGCGGTGCCCTCGATGCCGGGCGTGGAACGGCTGTCGATCGACGAACTGGTGAAGCTCGGTGGCGAATGCGTGGCCCTTGGTATCCCGGCACTGGCACTGTTCCCATCGGTGGGCGCGGGCGCCAAGAGCGAAGACGCCGCCGAGGCCTGGAACCCGCAGGGCCTGTTCCAGCGTGCCGCGCGCGCGCTGAAGAAGGCCTGGCCCCAGCTTGGCCTGATCGGTGACGTCGCCCTCGACCCCTATACCACCCACGGCCAGGACGGCCTGATCGACGCCGACGGCTATGTGATGAACGAGCCTACGGTCAAGGCGCTGGTGAAGATGTCGCTGGCCCAGGCCGAGGCCGGCATCGATTTCATCGCGCCGTCGGACATGATGGACGGCCGCATCGGCAGCATCCGCGACGCGCTGGAGGCCCATGGCTTCATCCATACGCGGATCCTGTCGTACGCGGCCAAATATGCCTCCAGCTTCTATGGCCCGTTCCGCGACGCGGTGGGTTCATCGGCCAGCCTGGGCAAGGCCGACAAGCACACCTACCAGATGGATGTCGGCAACAGCGACGAAGCCTTGCGAGAGGTCGAGCTCGACCTTGCCGAAGGCGCCGATGTGGTGATGGTGAAACCGGGCCTGCCGTACCTGGACATCGTGCGCCGGGTGAAGGACGCCTTCGGCGCGCCCACCTTCGTGTACCAGGTGAGCGGCGAGTACGCGATGATCAAGGCCGCTGCGCAGAACGGCTGGCTGGATGAGAAGAAAGTGGTGCTCGAATCGCTGGTGTCGATCAAGCGCGCCGGCGCCGATGCCATCCTTACCTACTTCGCCATCGATGTGGCGCGTTGGTTGCGCGAGGACAGGTAAATCCCGGCAGAGCTACTCATCGTCCATGCCATAATTCGGGTCACCGATCCGGGGTAGAGGCCATGGAAAACCATCAGTTCCTGCAATCGGCGGTCATCTTCCTGCTCGCTACCGTGGTGGCGGTGCCCATTTCCAAGCGATTCAAGCTCGGGGCGGTGCTGGGCTACCTGGTCGCGGGCCTGGCCATCGGGCCTTCCGGCTTTGGCCTGATCCGCGACACGGCCGGCGTTGCCGCGATCTCCGAGTTTGGCGTGGTGCTGATGCTGTTCGTCATCGGCCTTGAGCTTTCGCCGCAGCGCCTGTGGGTGATGCGGCGCGCCGTGTTCGGCAGCGGCCTG
>NZ_DATHFX010000539.1:0-2300 GCF_035317885.1 Pinirhizobacter sp. | reverse complement strand
CACACCATCGAGGCGGGAGTGTGGGAGCTGTTCGTGCCGCGGCTTATGCCGGGCGCGCGCTACAAGTTCCAGGTGCGCGGCCTCGATGGTGTGGTGCGTGAGAAGGCCGATCCGGTGGCGCTCTCGGCCGAACAGCCGCCGGCGACCGCTTCGGTGGTAGCCGATCCGCTGATGTTCCAGTGGTCGGACGACGCCTGGATGAGCGGCCGCGCCGCACGGCAGTCCGCCACCGCGCCGCTTTCGATCTACGAACTGCATGCCGGATCCTGGTGGCGTGAGCACGCCAACGACGTGCCCAACTGGGACCGACTGGGCGAACGCCTGATTCCGTATGTTGCGGGCATGGGCTTCACCCACATCGAGCTTCTACCGATTTCCGAGTATCCCTTCGGTGGTTCGTGGGGCTACCAGCCCCTGGGGCAGTTTGCCCCGACGTCGCGCTTCGGGCCGCCGGAGGCATTCGCCCGCTTCGTCGACCGCTGCCACGAGGCCGGCGTGGGCGTGGTGATCGACTGGGTGCCGGCGCACTTCCCGACCGACGCCCATGGCCTGGCGCAGTTCGACGGCACCGCGCTTTACGAACACGGCGACCCGCTCGAGGGCTATCACCAGGACTGGAATACGTTGATCTACAACCTTGGGCGCCACGAGGTGTCGGGGTTCCTGATCGCCAGCGCCCTGGCGTGGCTCGAGCGCTTCCACATCGATGGCCTGCGTGTGGATGCGGTGGCATCGATGCTCTACCGCGATTACAGCCGCAACGCGGGCGAATGGGTGCCCAATATCTACGGCGGCCGGGAAAACCTCGAAGCGATCGCCTTCCTGCGCCGCTTCAACCAGGTGGTGGCCGAGAAACACCCCGATGTACTGACGATCGCGGAGGAATCCACTGCCTGGCCCGGCGTTACCGCACCGGTGGAGCAGGGCGGCCTGGGTTTCTCGTACAAATGGAACATGGGCTGGATGCACGACACGCTTCAATACATGTCGCATGATCCGATCCACCGCCGCTGGCATCACAACGACATGAGCTTCGGCATGGTGTATGCCTACTCGGAGAAATTCGTCCTGCCCCTGTCGCACGATGAAGTGGTGCACGGCAAGCGTTCGTTGCTGGGGCGCATGCCCGGCGATGAATGGCAGAAGTTCGCGAACCTGCGTGCCTACTTCGGCTTCATGTGGGCGCACCCGGGCAAGAAGCTCCTGTTCAACGGCGGCGAGCTGGCCCAGCCGCACGAGTGGAACCACGACGACCAGATTGCCTGGCATCTGTTGGACAACCCCTTCCACCTTGGCGTGCAGAAACTGGTGCGTGACCTGAACCGCACCTACGCCAGCGTGCCTGCGCTTCACGCGAAAGACACTGAGTCTTCCGGATTCCGCTGGGTGGTGGGCGATGACGCCGCCAACAGTGTATTTGCCTGGCTGCGCATGGCCGACGGGGCGCCGCCGGCGCTGGTGATATGCAATTTCACGCCGGCACTGATCCACCACTACCGCATCGGCGTGCCGAATCACGGGCGCTGGCGCGAGGTGATCAACAGCGATGCCGCGCAGTATGGCGGGTCGAACGCTGGCAATGGCGGCGGCGTGGAAACATCACCGCAACCGGCCCATGGCTACCCCGATTCAGTGGCCCTCACCGTACCGCCCCTGTCCACGGTGATCTTCGTCCTGGATGGCTGATCTCCGCGCCAGGACGCCAACCACACCTCTTCGTATAAAGGCCTTTCATGCCCGCCCTTCCCGAACGCATGCAGACTGGCGCCGCCTATCCCCTGGGTGCCACCTGCGACGGCATCGGTACGAACTTCGCGATCTTCTCGGCCAATGCGACGCGGATCGAATTGTGCCTGTTCGACCCTACTGGCCGGCGCGAGATCGCGCGGTACGATCTGCCGGAGTACACCGACCAGGTGTTCCACGGCTACCTGCCGCGTATGCGCGGCGGGCAACTGTATGGCTACCGTGCCCATGGTCCGTATGAGCCTGAGCAGGGCCATCGCTTCAACCCGAACAAGCTGCTGCTCGATCCCTATGCGCGCCTGCTGCATGGCCAGGTGCGCTGGACCGATGCATTGCATGGTTACCGTGTCGCCTCACCGCGCGCTGACCTGTCCTTCGACCGGCGTGACAGTGCAGCTGCCATGCCCAAGGCGGTGGTGGTGGACGAAGCCATGCACAACGACCGTGACCGGCGGCCGCATATCCCCTGGGACCGCACCATCATCTACGAGACCCACGTGCGCGGCGCCACGCGTTCGCTGAGAAGGGTGCGCGCCAACGAACGCGGCACCTTC
>NZ_DATHFX010000538.1:0-2979 GCF_035317885.1 Pinirhizobacter sp. | reverse complement strand
CGGGCAGCCAACGCACCTGCGTGGGGATTATTGACGTCGCCGACGACGGCAGTCTTCGCCATGTGTTCCACGGCGCACTGGCCGTGGCCGGCGAGGCCACGTTCCCGCTTCGGCTGAAACGAATTTTCGACGAATTGCAGGTTATCGTGGGCACGCACCAGCCCACCGAGGCCTCCATCGAGCGTGTCTTCATGGCCCGCAATCCCGATTCGGCACTTAAACTGGGCCAGGCGCGCGGCGCTGCCATTTGCGCGTTGGTCAACCAGGGGATCGTCGTGCACGAATATGCGGCCAGTGAAGTGAAGCAGGCAGTCGTCGGCAGTGGACGCGCCGACAAAGCGCAGGTGCAACACATGATCGGCATCCTGTTGTCGATCAAGGGGCCCATCCAGGCCGATGCCGCCGACGCGCTGGCGATCGCCGTGACCCACGCCCATACCCGCTCGAGCACCGAGCGACTGGGCATTCCCCGCACCGCATGGAGGCGGCGCCGATGATCGGACGTTTGCGCGGCATCCTGGTAACCAAACAGCCGCCCAGCCTGTTGATCGACGTCGGTGGCGTGGGCTACGAAGTGGACGCCCCTATGTCCACCATCTACGAGCTTCCAGCCACGGGCAAGGAAGTCACTCTCCTCACCCACCATGCGGTGAAAGAAGACTCCGTCGCGCTGTACGGCTTCATGCACGAACACGAGCGCGCGCTGTTCCGGAACCTGCTCAAGGTGTCCGGCATCGGCGCCAAGATCGCCCTGGCGGTGCTCTCGGGCGTATCCACCGACCAGTTCTCCCGCCTGGTGCTTGCCGGCGATGTGGTGGCGCTGACCAAAATCCCCGGCATCGGCAAGAAGACGGCCGAACGCATCGTGGTGGAACTACGCGACCGTGTCGACGCCAACGGCGCGGCCATGCCAGCCGGTGGCGCGATGCCATCGGGTGCGCCGCTGGACGCCGCCGGCGAAGCCACCGTCGCGCTGCTGCAACTGGGCTACAAGCCGGTGGAAGTGTCGCGCCTGGTACAGAAAACCGCAGCCGACGGCGATGACGCCGAGGCCATCATCCGCAAGGCGCTGCGCGCCGCGCTGGGGAATTGATCGTGCAAACCAATGAAACCCGACGCCATTCGCTGGCCGCACTCGCGGCGGGTGCTGTTGGCGTCGTCTTCGGCGATATCGGTACCAGCCCGTTGTATGCGATGAAGGAAACCTTGGGCACGCACGGCATGCAGCCGGCACCAGACGCCGTGCTGGGTGTGCTGTCGCTGATTTTCTGGGCGCTTATCATGGTGGTGTCACTGAAGTACGTGACCTTCGTGATGCGTGCAGACAACAAGGGCGAGGGCGGCATCATGGCGCTGATGGCGCTGGCCCAGCGCAGCATGGTGGGTAGCCCGCGGGCGCGCTGGGTGCTGGCGGCCATCGGCATTTTCGGTGCCTCGCTGTTCTACGGCGACGGCGTGATCACCCCGGCCATGTCGGTGCTTTCTGCGGTGGAGGGGCTGGAGATCGCAGCGCCTGGCCTGGATGCCTACATCATTCCGATTTGCGTGGTGATCATCCTGGTGCTCTTCGGCATCCAGCGCCACGGTACGCACCTGGTGGGCCGGGCTTTCGCGCCGGTGATGATTATCTGGTTCATCGTGCTGGCCGTGCTGGGCGCTCGGCAGATCATGGCCCACCCCCAGGTGCTGTATGCACTGAACCCGATGTATGCGGTGGAGTTCTTCCAGACGCATGGCCGCGGCGCGTTCATTGCCCTTGGCGGCGTGGTGCTGGCGCTCACCGGCGCCGAGGCGCTGTACGCCGACATGGGTCATTTCGGCAAGCGTTCGATTCGCCTGTCGTGGTTCTTCTTCGTGCTGCCGGCGCTCTTGATCAATTACTTTGGCCAGGGCGCCTTGTTGCTGCATGACCAGACGGCGATCGAGAATCCGTTCTACAGGCTGGTGCCGGAAAGCCTGCTGTATCCGATGGTGGTGTTGTCCTCCATGGCGGCGCTGATCGCCTCGCAGGCGGTGATTTCCGGCGCGTTCTCGATGACCCGCGAAGCCATGCAACTGGGTTATTCCCCGCGCATGGCAATCAAGCACACCTCGCACCAGATGTCGGGACAGATCTTCCTGCCATGGATCAACCGCTTGTTGCTGGTACTGGTGCTGCTGGCAGTGGTGGGCTTCCGCTCATCGAACAACCTGGGTGCGGCCTACGGCATTGCGGTCACCGGCACGATGACCATGACCACCATGCTGGCCCTGGTGGTGGCGCGCAAGCGCTGGAATTGGGGCTGGCCGGCGGTGATCGCCACGGGCGTCATTTTCCTGATCGTCGACTTCGCCTTCTTCGGCGCCAATGCACTGAAGATCGCCCATGGCGGCTGGTTCCCGCTGGTGCTGGGCGTGGTGATCTTCACCATGATGACCACCTGGCGCCGCGGCCGCGACCTGGTGGTGCGAGAGATCAAGCAATCGGGCCTGGCCCTGGCTCCCTTCATCGAGAATATCGCCGAACATCCGCCGTTGCGGGTGCCAGGCACGGCGGTGTTCCTTACCGCCAACCAGAATTCCGTGCCGCACGCCATGCTGCACAACCTCAAACATAACAAGGTGCTGCACGAGCGCAATGTGATGCTTACCGTTGACGTGTTGGAAACGCCGGTAGCCGACAACGATGAGCGCGTGGATATCGTCGACATGGGCGGAGGCTTCTACGGACTGCAGCTGCGCTTCGGCTTCGCCGAGGATCCGAACATCCCGCTCGCCCTGCAGCGCTGCTCGGCAAAGGGGCTGGGCTTCGACCTGATGGACACGACATTCTTCCTGTCACGCGAAACCATCGTTGCCGACGTTCGCCGGCCGGGCATGGCGCTTTGGCGTGACAAGCTGTTTGCCTTCATGGCACGCAATGCGCTGCCGGCCACGGCGTTCTTCCAGATCCCGGGCAACCGGTTGATCGAGCTGGGTGCGCAGGTGGAGATCTAGGAC
>NZ_DATHFX010000537.1:0-11014 GCF_035317885.1 Pinirhizobacter sp. | reverse complement strand
TCGCGCTCGGCGCCGTGGTCGGCGGCCTCGCGCATCAGCGCCTCGTCGTAGTCGAGCGCCGCGATGATCTCGATGCCTTCGGCGATCCGGCGGGAGGACAGGATCACCGAATCCGGACCTTGCTCCTCGCGCACTTCCCGCATGGCCTGACGCATATCGGCGGCAACGAATCGTTTGATCTTCATGGCGTGGATCCGGAATGCGTGGCGGTGGTCAAGGTGTTGGCGTTCATGGCGCTAACGGCGGCGTTCCGTCGCATGTCGTGGGTTTTCCGTCGTGTGCCGTTCATCGCTCGCCCCAGCCCCTTCTCTAGCGTCCCAGTGCCGTCACCAGCCGCACGCGGCGGTTGTCTGGCACTTCGTTGTAGGCAAGTACGTGCAGGTTCTGTGCCACATGGCGGGTGAAGCGCGCCAGCCACGGCCGCAGGTTCGGGGCGACCAGCAAAACCGCAGGTTCCCCAGCAATTTCCTGCCGGCGGGCAGCCTCGGCGACGCTCTGCTGGAGACGCTCGGCCAGGCCCGGCTCCACCGCCGCGCCGGCCACGCCGCCGCCTTGCAGCGAGCCCAGGAGGATCTGCTCCAGGTCCGGCGCCAAGGTAATGACGGGGATCTCCGACCCCATGCCCGCGATCTCCTGGACGATCTGCCGACCCAGGGCAACGCGGACGGCGGAAGAAAGCACGCCGGGATCCTGACTCTGGCCCGCATGCTCCGCCAAGGATTCGACAATGCCGCGCATGTTGCGCACCGGCACGCGCTCGGCCAGCAGGTCCTGCAGCACCTTCACCACCACGCCCAGCGACAGGCGCTTGGGCACGAGGTCTTCCACCAGTTTCGGCGCCGTGGCGGCCAGGCGGTCGAGCATTTGCTGCACGTCCTGGTGGCCCAGGAGCTCATGGGCATGACCGCCCAGGATGTGCGAAAGATGGGTGGCGATGACCGTGGCCGGGTCCACCACCGTGTAGCCGAGCGATTGCGCATGCTCGCGCAGGCCCGGCTCGATCCACACCGCCGGCAGTCCGAAGGCAGGATCGGTGGTGGCGATGCCGTTCAGCGCGCCATGCACGCGGCCCGGATCGATCGCCAGCATCCGCTCGTTGTGGATCTCCGCCTCGCCCATCGGCACGCCCATCAGGCTGATGCGATAGGAGTGCGGTCCTAAGTCCAGGTTGTCGCGGATGTGCACCGCAGGCACCAGGAAGCCCAGTTCCTGCGACAGCTTGCGGCGGACCGACTTGATCCGGCCCATCAGCTCGCCGCCCTGGTTCTTGTCCACCAGCGGAATAAGCCGGTAGCCCACTTCAAGGCCGATGGTGTCGACGCTTGCCACGTCTTCCCACGACAGTTCCAGTTTCTCGCCGGACACCGGAGCCTCGGGAGGGGCCTCCAGCGCGCGCCGGGTGGCAGCGGCCACTTCCTGGCGACGCCTGTTCAAGGCCCACGCACCGGCTCCGCAGACGGCGCCGAGCATCAGGAAGGCCATGTTCGGCATGCCGGGGACCAGCCCCATCACCGCCAGCACCACGCCTGCCACCGCCAGCGCCCTGGGCTGGCCGAAGAGCTGGCCCACCACGTGCCGCCCCATGTCCTGCGACTTGGACACGCGGGTGACGATTACCGCGGCGGCGATGGAGAGCATCAGGCCGGGCACCTGGGCGACCAGGCCGTCGCCGATGGTCAAGAGCGTGTAGTTGCGCGCCGCCTCGCTGGCGGAGAGGCCGTGCTGCAGCATGCCGACGAAGAAACCGCCGACGATGTTGATGATGAGGATCAGGATGCCGGCGGTGGCGTCGCCGCGGACGAACTTCGAGGCGCCGTCCATCGAACCATAGAAATCCGCTTCCTCGCGCACTTCCTGGCGGCGCTCGCGCGCCTGTTCCTGGGTGAGCAGGCCCGCGTTCAAGTCCGCGTCGATGGCCATCTGCTTGCCGGGCATGGCATCGAGGGTGAAGCGTGCCGTCACTTCCGACACGCGCGTGGCACCCTTGGTGACGACCACGAAGTTGATGATGGTGAGGATGCAGAACACCACCAGGCCCACGGCGAAGTTACCGCCGATGACGAATTCGCCGAAGGCCTCGATCACCTTGCCCGCCGCGCCCGGACCCATGTGGCCGTGCAGCAGCACCACGCGGGTGGAAGCGATGTTCAAGGCCAGGCGCAGCAGCGTGGCGCCCAGCACCACGGTCGGGAAGGCTGCGAATTCCAGCGGCCGCATCACGTACACCACCGCCAGCAGGATCACCAGCGACAGCGCGATGTTGAAGGTGAAGAGCAGGTCCAGCATGAAGGGCGGCAGCGGCAGCATCAGCATCGCCAGCACCAGCAGCATGGCGATCGGGGCGCCGATGCCCCGGCGGGCCATCTGGCCGAATACGGCGAAACCTGAAGTGGACGGGGTAGCCATGGCTTAGTTCTCGTCGTTCATGCGGTAACGGCCCAGGAGGTCGGGATCGACGTCCGGGTTGGGTTTTTCAGGCGTGATGTCGCCCTGGGCGAGCGCGGTCTTCAGGCGGTACACATAGGCCAGGATCTGCGCCACGGCCACGAACAGCGTGGCGGGGATCTCCTGGCCGATCTCGGTGGTGTTGTAGAGCGCGCGGGCCAGCGGCGCGGCCTCCACCAGCGGCACCTTATGCGCGCCGGCCACCGAGCGGATCTGCATGGCGATTACGTCCACGCCCTTGGCCACCACTTTCGGCGCGCGCATGGCGTCCTGGTAAGACAGGGCCACGGCGAAGTGGCTGGGGTTGACCACTACCACGTCGGCCCTGGGGATGTCCTGCATCATGCGGCGGCGGGACATCTGCAGCTGCATGCTGCGGACACGGCCCTTCATTTCGGGATTGCCGTCGCTTTCCTTGTGCTCGTCCTTGACCTGTTGCTTGGTCATGCGCATTTTTTTTGCGAACGAGAATTTCTGCCACGGCGCATCGATCAGGCCGAGCAGGCCCAGGACGCAGGCGAAGTACAGGCAGGCCTGGCAGATCGTGCCCAGCGAGCGGTGGATGCCGGCGGCGACGTCGCCTGAGCCCGTGCCCAGCATGTCGACGCGGCTTTTCATCATGTACCACACCAGCACGCCACCGATCAGGATGAGCTTGAGCATCGACTTGCCCAGCTCGACGAAACCGTTGGTGGAGAAAATACGGCCGAAGCCCGCGATCGGGTTCAGCCGGTCGAACTTCGGCATCAGCGCCTGGCCGGAAAAGTTAAGTCCGCCAAGCAGGGCGGGGGCGGCGAAGGCAGCCACGATGGTCACTACGAACATCGGTGCGAGCATGCGCAATGCCTCCAGTGCAGCGGCGGAGAGCACGTGGGAAATACCGTCGGCGGAGTAGAGATCCTCGCGGTTGTAGCGCACGCCCAGCATCATGATGTTGCGCGCATGCAAGGCCAGGTCATCGCGCGTGGCAAGCACGCTGGACACGCCGGCCAGCACCACCACGCCCGTGGACAGTTCGCGCGAGCGCGGCAGCTCACCTTTCTCGCGGGCCTCGCGAAGGCGTTTTTCAGTGGCTTCTTCTGTGCGGTCCTGGTCGCTCTCCTCGCTCATGGCGAACCTCCTCCGGCGAGGCCGCGCATGGTTGCCCAGGCATCGGCGGAGAGCGCATCGAAGGCACCGGGAAGCTGGCGCAAGGCCAGCCAGACGGCAACAAGGCCAAGGCTCAAGGTAATCGGGAAGCCCACCGCAAAGAGGTTCATCGACGGCGCCGATCGGCTGATGGCGCCGAATCCCAGGTTCACCACCAGCAATGCGGTAAGCGCAGGCAGTGCCACGCGCAGTGCGCCGGAGAACAGGTGCCCGCTCCATGCCACCACACCCCAGATTTCATCGGTACCGACGCCCGTGCCCCCGATGGGCATGGTGTGGAAGCTGTCGGCCAGCAGGGCGATCAATTGCAGGTGGCCATCGAGCGCGAGGAACAGCAAGGTGATCATGCCGGTGTAGAACTGGCTCACCACCGACGATGAGCCGCCACCGAGCGGGTTCACTGTCTCGGCGTAGGAGAGGCTCATCGATGTGGAGATCAGCTGCGCGCCGAAGGCCACCGCCTCGAATACCAGCTTCAGCACGAAGCCGATCAATGCGCCCAGCAGCATCTGCTGGGCCAGCACGCCGATGCCCTGCCCCGACATCGGTTCAAGGCCCATGGGGGCCAACGGTGCGATCACCACCACCAGCGCCAGGGCAATGCCCACCCGGACGCGCACCGGGATCGTGGTGGCACCGAACACAGGGGCCACCAGGAACAATCCGCCCAAGCGGGACAGCGCCCAGGAAAAGGCGCCGATCCATGCGGTGATCTGGGCGGCTTCGATGGGCATGGCTAGCGCACCGTGGCCGGCAGGTTTTCGATCAGCTGCTGGGTGAACTGCACCAGCGTGCGCAGCATCCAGGGGCCGGCGACCACCAGCACCAGGGCCATGGAGATCAGCTTGGGGATGAAGCTCAGCGTCTGTTCGTTGATCTGCGTCGCTGCCTGCACCATGCCGATGATCAGGCCCACCCCCAACGCGGTAAGCAGCAACGGGGCGCCGATCAGCATGGCGATGTACAGCGCCTGCTGGCCGATATTGATCACGCTTTCCGGCGTCATGTGTAGAAGCTCCCGGCAAGCGTACCCAACAGCAGCGTCCACCCATCGACCAGCACGAACAGCATGATCTTGAAGGGCAGCGAGATGATCATCGGCGAGACCATCATCATGCCCATCGACATCAGCACCGATGCCACCACAAGGTCGATGATCAGGAACGGGATGAACAGCAGGAAGCCCATCTGGAAGGCGGTCTTGAGCTCACTGGTGACGAACGCCGGCAACGCAACGCGGTAGGGCACGGCTTCCTTGCTGGCGTAAGGCGCGTCGCCGGCCAGCCGGGTGAAGAGCTGCAGGTCCGGCTCGCGGGTCTGGTCCAGCATGAACCGGTGGAACGGAGCTGCCGCGGCGGGCAACGCCGCTTCCGCCGTCATGGTGCCGTCCATGTACGGCTTGACGCCTTCGGCGTAGGAATGGTTCAGCACCGGCCCCATCACGAACAACGTCAGGAACAGCGACAGGCCCAGGATCACCTGGTTGGGCGGCGTGGTGTTGGTGCCCAGCGCCTGGCGCAGGAACCCCAGCACGATCACGATGCGTGTGAACGAGGTCATCATCAAGAGGATCGCCGGCAGCACCGTCAGCGCCGTCATCAGCGCCAGCATCTGCAAGGACAGCGTCCAGTTCGAACCGCCATTGGCTGCCGGTGACACGTTCACCAGCGGGATGCCGACGGGGTCGGCGGCGGCCAGGCCCGGCAGCAGCACCAGGATGGCAACAAGGATCCAGCGCAGCGTCTTCATCAGCGCCTGCCCCACAGGCTTAGGATGTCACGGAAACTTTGCGGCGCAGCGGACGGCGCAGGCTTGTCCTCGGTGATAGGCGTTGCCAGCACGTGCAGCGTGCGCAGGCCCGACGGCGACGCGCCCACCAGGATCTGCGTACCACCCACTTCCATCAGCAACACTTTTTCCTTCACGCCCACCGGCATGGTCTCGATCACGCGGATCTTCCGGCCGCCGGGACGAACCCGGGCCTGCGCCCGGCGGGTGAGCCAGCCGGCGACGAAGATCATGGCCACGATGCCGGCCAGGCTCAGCACCACGCGCAGGAGTTCCGCACCGGTATTCATCGGCTCAGGAGCGGCCATGGCGGCGGGAGCGGCCCGCAGCATGCCCGGCGCGACTGCCATCAGCAGGGCGCCGAAGGAGGCAAACACGGTTTTCATCGCAGCTTACGAACCCGCTCGGCCGGGCTGATCACGTCGGTCAACCGGATGCCGAACTTCTCGTTGATCACCACCACTTCGCCATGGGCGACCAGGGTGCCGTTGACGAACACGTCCAGCGGTTCGCCGGCGGCGCGGTCCAGTTCCACCACCGAGCCCTGGTTCAGTTGCAGCAGGTTGCGGATGGATATCTTGGTGCGGCCCACTTCCATGGCCATGGTCACCGGCACGTCCAGTATGACGTCGAGACTGACGTCGGAGGAGATGCCAGCCTTGGCCAGGACTCCGGCGTTCGACTCGTCCGCAAAGGCGGTGGCTTCGCTGTTCATGTGCGCTTCTTCTCGTGATGGTTCATTGCCGCGCGACGGTTTGTCGGCGGGACACGAGGAGGAATGCAATGGGTGTGCCAACGCGCCCCGTCAGGCCGGGATCGGATCGGGCAGGAGTTCGGCCTGGTGCCTGGCCACCCGCGTGCGCATCAGCTGCTCGAACCGGATCGCCTTGTGGCCGTTGGCGTTACCCATCCGGCCGCGGAACACCGGCACGTCCTCGGCGTAGACGGATGCGAACTCCGGCATGGAGATGGGGATCACGTCACCGGGCCTAAGATGCAGGAAATCGCCGATGCTGATGCGCGTTTCCGCCATCAGCGACGACAGCTCCACCTCGGCATCGAGGATCTCCTCGTGCAGGGACTGGATCCAGCGGTCGTCGCGTTCGGCGCGGTCGCTTTGCACGCCGGCGTCGAGCAGTTCACGGATCGGCTCGACCATCGAGTAAGGCAGGGTGAGGTGGATTTCCCCGCCGCCGCCATCCAGTTCGATATGGAAGCGCGAGACCACCACGGTTTCCGTGGGGCTGACGATATTGGCGAACTGGGGGTTGATCTCGGAGTTGAGGAATTCGAAGTCCATCTTCAACACCGGCGCCCAGGCTTCGCCCATGGCGGTGAATATCTCGCCCAGCACGATCTGGATCACGCGGTTCTCGGTGGGGGTGAAATCCCGGCCTTCGATGCGCGCGTGGTAGCGGCCGTCGCCACCGAAGAAATTATCGATCACGGTAAACACCAGGCGCGGCTCCAGCACGCACAGGGCGGTGCCGCGCAGGGGCTTGATACGGATCAGGTTGAGGTTCGAGGGCACGGCAAGCGAATGCACGTACTCGTTGAACTTCATCATGCGCACGCCCAGCACGGATACCTCGCAGGACTTGCGCAACACGTTGAACAGGTTGCCGCGGAAGTAGCGGGCAAACCGGTCGTTGACCATCTCAAGCGTGGGCAGCCGGCCGCGGACGATGCGGTCCTGCTGGGTGAAGTCGTATTCGATGGCCACGCCGGGCGGCAACGGCTCGTCGACCTCGGTTTCCACCGCACCGCCTTCCACTCCGGCCAGCAGCGCGTCGATTTCTTCCTGGGAAAGCAGGTCGCTCATGGCGGGTCCTTCGGTTACTGCATCACGAAGCTGGTGAAATAAAGGGCGTCGATGCCGGGCTTGCCGGTTTTCTCCGCAACGATCTTCTGCACCGCGGCCAGTGCCTCGGCCTGCAGTTTCTGCTTGCCCTTCGCATCGGTCAGGGTGGTGGCGTCCTGGCCGGAGAACAGCATCACCAGCGCGTTGCGGATCACAGGGTCGGTGTCCTTCACCGCCTGGATGGCTTCCGGATCGTGCGACATCACGGTAATGCCCACCTGCAGGAAGCGCAGCGCACGGTCATCCTGGAAGTTCACCACGAAGCCCGGGTCCATCGCCTGGTAAAGCGCCTCACGATGCACGGGCTTGGCTTCTTCGGCGCCCTTCTTGTGCAGCAGGAAGAAACCGCCGGCACCGATGGCAATGACGGCCACGGCGAGGATGGCCAGAAGCCCCCCCTTCCCCTTCTTCTTGACGACGGGAGCCACATTTTCAGCGGTTGCGGACATGGAAACCTCAAGCGTTATAGCAATGTCGAAAGCGTTCGCGCGGGGAGATCCGCGCTCGTCATGATGTTCTTTGCAAGCCCCGTGCCATGCCCTTCAAGGCCTTGCAGCATGCGGGTTTGCCTTGAACCATTCGCGCCGGTTTCCCGGCGCGCGTCGGTATTTCGTTGTTCAAACCATCCTTCGGTTACGCGAAGTCGTCGACCAGGGCGTTGGGCGCGCGCACGGTTGCGTGCTGCACGTCCGCGGTATCGCCAGGCTCGCCCCCGCCCTGCGCGACCTGGGCGAACGACTTGCCATGGCCCTGGCCGCCCTGCCCGGCCTGCTGCTGGCCGACCTGCGTCTGGCCCAGCTGCAAGCCGTGTTGGGCAAGCATGGTGTCGAGCTGGGTGAGGGTCTGGTTCACCGCCTGCACGGCGGCCGGGTGTTGGGCGGCGAAGGCGACGTCCACGCGGTTCTCGTGCACGCTGATCTTCACGTCCAGCTGGCCCATGTCCTCCGGATGCAAGCGGATGGAAGCTTCCTTGATATCGCCGTTGCTCATCCAGGCGATCTGCTGGCCGAGTTCATGGGCAAAGGCCGGTGTGCCGGCCACCTGAGTGCTTTGCAAGGCCGCCGGCGCGGACAACGGGGGGGCTGCCTGCGGCACCTGGCCGGTCGCCATCTGCGCCGGGTCGGGCAGTTGGGCTGCCTTGGCCGCGTCGGCCTTGTCGCCATTGCCCAGCATGCCCGCTACGGCATCGCCGACCAGGCCGACCGCCTTGCCGATCACGCCCGTGGCAGCGTCCGCGACCGTGCCGGCCACCGCTCCACCGAGCGAACCGGTGAGAGCCTGGGCCATCTTCGAAGACGCCGTGATGGCGGCGCCAATGTCATCAGCTATGGTGGCTTTGCTGTCGTTCGATGCCGTGGCCGGCGTGGTCGGTGTGGCTGCCGTGGTAGCCACCGGCACCGGCGCGGCGGATTGCTGGATCAGCGCCAGCATGGCGGCGGCGATGGCCTGGCCGTTGGCCGGGTCCGCCGCTGGCTGGGCTGGCTGGGCGGACGGAGTCGCCTGGTCACTTGTGGTGGCCTTGGCGTCACCGCTGGGTTGGGAGTCGGTGCTGGCACCCTGGCCTGAGATTTGCGCGACAGCGTCGGCCAATGCCGCGGCCACGCTGTCGCTAGCGTCGGCAACCGTGGCGTCACCATCATCGTCAGTGTCGTCCTGGTCACTCGTGGCCGTGGCCGTGGCCTTGGCTTCGGCGTGGTGGGCGCCACCATCAGGCTGGGTCCCGTGCGGCTGCGCCTTGCCTTGCGACTGCGCAGGCTTCGCATGCTGCAACGAGGCTGTCTTCGCCGTGGGCGTCGCGGTCGCGGCCGATGCATGCTTCATCGCGTCGCCGAAGCTCGGTGTGTCGCCACGATCAGCCGTGGACGGCGATTGCCGGGTCGCAGGCCGCTGCGGCGCATTGAGCTGGATGGACGGGGGCGTAGGAGCATTCATGGGCGTTCTCATTGTCGTTGGCCCGGCTTGCGCTTGGTCTGCGAGCGCTCGTCGGCCTGGTTCTGTTCGTGGCGGTCCTCGGCCTTGCGCTCGGCGTCGCGATAGCGGGTGGTGACGGTGTCCAGGGCCTTGGCCCGGCCCCGTGCTTCCATCCACGCCTGCTGCGATGCCGCCACCGCGCGCTCGCGGCGCGCCACTTCGCCCATCTGCTGGACGATGGCCATGTCGATGCGCTGCAGGAAGCTCTGGCGGTTGAGGATGCCGGCAACGTTGCTGCCGGAAGGGATGCTGCCGTAGTCATCGCGGTAGCGACGCAATTCATCGAGCTGTTGCTGGGCCATCGCCAGCTGGTTGCGCTGGTCGGCCATGGCAACGGAGGCTTCCTGCTCGCGCTTTCCCGCCAGGTCCACCACTGGCTGCAGGCGATCTGCTCGCGAGGTCATGCGCGCTCGCCCTGGGCCACGGCGCCGAGGCCGGCTTCGGCGTCGGCCAGGCCCACCGGTTCATCGGTTTCCTGCTGCAGGAACGCCGACAACCGCGGGTACAGGGCGATCGCTTCGTCAGTGCGCGGGTCGCTGCCCTTCTGGTAGGCACCCACTGCAATCAGGTCACGCTGCTGCCGATAGGCCGAATACACCTGGCGGAAGCGCTGCGCCGAACGCATGTGCTCGCGCGATACCACCGCCGGCATGACGCGGCTGATGGACGCCTCGATATCGATCGCCGGGTAGTGGCCGGCCTCGGCCAGGTCGCGCGAAAGCACGATGTGTCCGTCAAGGATCGCACGCGCCGCGTCGGCGATCGGATCGTGCCGGTAATCGTCGCCCTCGGTCAGCACGGTGTAGAACGCGGTGATGGAACCGGTACCGGTGGCATCGTTGCCGGCGCGTTCCACCAGCGCCGGCAACATGGCGAACACCGACGGCGGATAACCCTTGGTCGCCGGCGGTTCACCGATGGCCAGCGCGATCTCGCGCTGCGCCTGGGCATAACGGGTGAGCGAATCCATCAGCAGCAACACGCGCTTGCCCTGGTCGCGGAAATGCTCGGCCACCGCGGTAGCCAGCTGCGCGCCGCGCAGGCGCGAGAGCGGCGGCGCGTCGGCGGGCGCCGCCACCACCACGGCGCGGCGACGGCCTTCCTCGCCCAATATGTGGTCGACGAATTCTTTCACTTCGCGGCCGCGCTCGCCGATCAGTCCCACCACCACCACGTCGGCGTCGGTGAAGCGGGTCATCATGCCCATCAGCGTGGATTTGCCCACGCCGGAGCCGGCGAACAGGCCGATGCGCTGGCCGCGGCCGACAGTCAGCAGCGCGTTAATGGCACGCACGCCGGTATCGAGTGGCGTGTCGATCGGCTGGCGCGACATCGGGTTGATCGGCTCGCGGCGCAGCGGCGCGCGCTCGCGCACCATCAGCGGGCCCTTGCCGTCCAGCGGTACGCCATCGGCGCCGATCACGCGGCCGAGCAGTTCATCGCCCACCGGCACGCCGGAGGTGCCTGCCACCGGGCGCACGCGGGCGTTGGGCAGTACACCGTGCAACTCGCCCGTGGGCATCAACAGCAGGCGGCCGTCGGAGAAGCCGACGACCTCGGTTTCAAGTTCGCTACCGTCGGCGCCGGACACCATGCAACGCGCACCCACCGGGGCCTCGCAGCCGACGGCTTCCAGGGTAAGTCCCACCACGCGGCGCAGCTTGCCCTCTGCCTGCAGCGGGCGAAGATGGTCCAGTTGCGCGCGGCGCATGGCCAGCGCATCGCGCCAGCGCTGGTTGCGATCGGGCGGAAGGGGGATCGCGTCGCTCACGCCACGGGCTCCCCATCGGCGCGGTCGTC
>NZ_DATHFX010000536.1:0-2983 GCF_035317885.1 Pinirhizobacter sp. | reverse complement strand
GTGAATACCTGGGGGCACCGCGCGAGTTTCTCGTACATCGACCAGTTCTTCGACCACACCCTGGGCGTGGCGGTGGGCGTGGCGCAGCTTGACTCGCCTATCCAGGAGCGCCAGTACCAGGCGTGGTGGTGGGCTAACAATAACGGTCCCGATGGTGCCGAAGGCATCTGGGGCTCACCGCATACACCGGGCTTGCCCGAAGGCGTGATCTCGCAGGAGGGCATGCAGCTGCGCGCACGCAGCGAGCGGCAGTTGCGCAATGGCCTGATGACCGTGATCGAGTGGGCGCCCGGCGACCACTACCATTCCACGCTGGACTTGTACTACTCCACGTTCAACCAGCGCCAGATCACCAACGGCCTTCAATGGTCGAGCAGTCCCTATGACAACGTATCGTATTCCGATGTGGGCGTGACGCCCAAGCAGCCGTATCCGATCGTCACCTCCGGCGTGATCAGCGGCCTGAAGCCGATCATGCAGAACGAGTACAACAAGGAACACGACAAGCTTTTCTCGGCGGGCTGGAACAACCAGTACGACTTCGGCAATGACTGGCTGGGTACCGCCGATTTGTCGTATTCGTCGGCGAAGGTCAACCTGCACGACGCGTACCTGTTCACCGGGCTTCCGGACGGCGGTACCACCACGTCGGGATTCTCCACTCATGCCGACAACGGCTACCCGTATTTCTCGCCGGGAACGGACTTCACGAACCCGGCAAACGTCGCCTTTACCGATCCAAATAACTACGGATACAACGGTCGCGAGGAATTTGACAAGCAGAAGGACACCATCAAGGCGATTCGCCTGGAGATGAGCCATCCGGTGGGCTGGATCTTCTCTACCGTGGATTTCGGCGTCGACTATTCGGACCGCAAGAAGACCAAGACTGCCGACGTGAACTTTGTGTTCCTCAATGGCAACGGCAATGGCATAGACGCTCCCTACGATAACAACCTCTCCGCCCCGATCAATCCGGCGTTCCTCTACAACCCAAGCTACATCGGCTACGGTGGCGTGCCAGGGATCATCAATTACGATGTCCTCGATGCCCTGCGCAACCAGTTCTACCTCGTTCCGCGAAATGGTGCTGGCGACTATTCGCGCAACTACACGATCGAGGAAAAGGTCCCCGTGGCCTACGCCCGTTTCAACATCGAAACGACGCTCGGCGATATTCCGTTGGGTGGCAACGTCGGCCTCCAGGCGGTTCGCACCGACCAGTCGTCCGATGCATTGCAGACCAACAATAGCGGTGGCCTCGTCGGCCAGATCAGCGGGGGCGCCAAGTACAACAAGTTCCTGCCCAGCCTGAATCTGAAGGCCACGATTGGCGAGCGGCAGTACCTGCGCTTTGGCTTTGCCAAGACCATGACGCGCGGGCGCATCGACGATGAAAAAGTCGCCAGTTCCGCTTATGTCTACCAGGTGCTGGACGGCCCACAAGCGGGGCAGGTGGCCTGGACGGGTAGCGGCGGCAATCCGCAATTAAGGCCCTACGTGGCCGTGGGTACGGATCTTTCGTGGGAGAAATACTTCGGCAAGGCGAGCTTCCTCGGTGCCGCGGTGTTCCACAAGAACCTCTTGAACTATATCTATAACAAGACTGTCCTCGACCACGATTTCTCCAACAACATCAACGACACCCCAACCCTGGTTCCGACGTCGAACATCGGCTCGTACACGCTGCCGCAAAACGGCACGGGCGGCAAGATCGATGGCGTGGAACTTTCTTGGAACCTCGAAGGCGCTCTCGCGGCGCGGGCGCTGGATGGCTTCGGCGTCCAGGGAAATTTCTCGCTGACCAACAGCTCCATCCCGGTCAGTGCGGTGTCGTCCATTCCGGGCGGACCCAAGACCCTGCCGGGGCTGTCGCGCAAGGTGGCCAACCTTGCCCTTTACTACGAGAAATACGGGTTCTCCGTCCGCGTGGCCGAGCGCTATCGCTCGGCATTCACGGGCGAGGCGGTGGCACTGTTCGACCAACTGGGCTACCAGCAGGTCCTGGCCGACAAGCAGACCGACGTGCAGTTGGGCTATGCGTTCGAGCAGGGCCGCTGGAGCGGCTTGTCGATCCTGCTGCAGGTGGTCAACGCCACCAATTCTCCTTACAAGACGGTGCAGATTTCCGGGCTTCCCAACGGTACGCAGGTGATGCGCCCACTGGACTTCAATTCCTGGGGCCGTACCGTGATGTTTGGGGTCAACTACAAGCTTTGATCGACGCCGCCAGCGTTACGAACTCGTAACGCTGGCGGGTGTTGAATGCGTGGACCTTTACACGGAGGCACGCTCATGAAGATGCGGATCGGTGTGATTGCCCGGATCTGTGCAGGCGCATCGTTATTGTTGGCTGGCAGCGCGGCAGCCCAGGATTTAAGCAAGCTCGGCGGCATGCTCGGCAGTGGTGGAACTTCTATGAAGTCCGGCAGCATGGGCAATGTCACAGGCCTCCTGCAGTACTGCGTGCAGAACAATTACCTGGGCGGGAATTCCGGCGCCGCGGGTATCAAGGACCAGTTGCTGGGCAAGATGGGCGGTGCGTCATCCACGCCCATGGCCGGCGGCGATACCTCTGCCAGCAAGGGCAACATGCTGTCCAAGCTTACCGGCGGCTCGAATGCGGCCAGCCAGGGCGGCGGCACCGCCACCAGTGATCCGTCTTACCTGAGCGGCGCAAAGGGCATCCTGCAAGGCAGCAACGGTAACTCGGTGGATTTGAACAGCCTCGGCGGCGGCAATAGCGACCTGAAGTCCAAGCTCACCACCAAGGTATGCGACACCGTGCTCAAGCAGGGCAAATCATTCCTGGGCAAGTAATGCCCTAGCGCGAACCAACACCCATCGCCCGCGCAAATCGCGCGGCGATGTCGCGCAGTTCACCGGCAATCGGCGGATCGTCCAGGAGCTCCGCTTCCACGCCCGCCATGATCGCCAGGCTCGCCACCCCAAGGGTGGAATCCGCACCGGTGGTAAGGATGCA
>NZ_DATHFX010000535.1:0-3145 GCF_035317885.1 Pinirhizobacter sp. | reverse complement strand
CTGCGTACGGTGGCCCACTGCAGGCCCGATCCCTGGGCGACCATGGCTCCCGCCACGCCCGATGACAGCACGTGCGTGGTGCTTACCGGCATGCCGAAACTGTCGGCCGCGGCGATGGTGACTGCCGCCACCACCTCGGCCGACGCGCCCTGCGCATAGGTCAGGTGCTGCTTGCCGATGCGCTCGCCCACGGTACGCACGATGCGGCGCCAGCCGACCATGGTGCCCAGGCCCAGCGCGAATGCCACGGCCACCTTGACCCAGGTCGGGATGAATTTGGTGCCGTTGTCCAGTGACTTGTGATAGTTGTCCAGCACCGCCTGGTCGCTCGGGCTGAATGCGGGCTGCTTGGCCTTGGCCATGACCCGCAGCGCTTCGGAACTCAGGTACATGTTGTTGCGCACGTTGTTCACCGCGCCCTGGGGCACGTCGGCCAACGTGGCGCTGTGGCCCACCTGGCTGCTGATGGCGTCGGTGAGCTGGCCGAGCGCTGAGATGGTGGCCGGCTTCAGGTCGTGTGAGTTGATGTAACGCTCCAGTTCCGCGCGCGGATCGGTGGCCGGAGCGCTGCCTGCACTATTGCGGGCAAATACTTCACTGGCCGAATGCGCTACCGCGATGAACGTCTGCGTCTGGCTTGGCGTGGTCGCGCGATTGAGCGCGTAGGCGGTTGGCACCGTGCCGATCAGGATCAGCATGATCAGGCCCATGCCCTTCTGGCCGTCGTTGGAGCCATGGAAGAACGACACGCCGGTGCAGGTGAGGATCAGCAGGCTGCGCACCCAGAACGGTGGCGGTGCGTCGCCCTTGGGTTCCTGGTAAAGCTCAGGCACCTTCACCAGCGCGCGCAGTAGCATCAGCAGTCCGTAGGCCAGGGCAAAACCCAATAGTGGCGAGAACAGCAGGCTCTTGCCGACATTCCAGGCCTGGCTCCAGTCCACCGCGCTCGTGGCGTCGCCCGAACCCATCAGCTGGTTCATCACGCCCACGCCGATGATGGATCCGATCAGGGTGTGCGAACTGGACGAGGGCAGTCCGAGGTACAAGGTGCCGAGGTTCCAGATGATCGCCGCGATAAGCAGTGCGAACACCATCGCAAAGCCCGTGCCCGAGCCTACGTCCAATACCAGGGCGATGGGCAAAAGCTGCAGCACCGTGAAGGCCACCGCACCGGAGGAAACCATCACGCCGATGAAGTTCCAGCTGCCGGACCAGACCACCGCGAAGCTCGCCGGCAGCGCGCGCGTGTAGATCACCGTGGCCACGGCATTGGCCGTGTCGTGGAAGCCATTGACGAATTCGAAGCCCAATGCGATCAGCAGGGCAACACCCAGCAGGACGTAGGCGAGGGTGGGGCTGGAGGGCACCACTTCCAGATCGTGGCCAAGGTGGGAGGCGACGTAGATCGCCGCCGCCAGCAGGAACGCGCCAAACAGGCCGAAGCCAAGATAACGCTGGAGGGGGGAGCCTTTGACGCCTTCGCCGAGGACCGCGCTGTTCATGCCGTTGCTCCGGGAATCACCATGGGTCCCACGAGCAATAGCAGTCGATTGTGACCTCCCGGTGTCAATGCGGACCGGCATTGCTGCACCCAGTGCGCTACGAAGCGGAGGTTCCCTCGGCGCAGCCGATCGTTTGATCGGCAAGTTTTCGGTGGGCGAGCTTTGGCGCGACCATCGGTACCGTCAGCATGGTGCTGACCACCGCCATCAGCAGCAGCGCGGTGAAGGTTTCGCTGCTGATCAGTTGGCGGTCCAGCAGTACGTTGACGAAGATGATCATGATCAGCGCCTTGGTTTGCAGTAGCCAGCCGACGATCCAGATATCGCCGCGCGCCCAGCCCAGCATCCTGCCGGCGATGCCGACACCTGCGAGCTTGCCTGCCACCGACGCCACCAGCAGCAAGGCTGCGGCGATGAAGACCGAAGCGCCGCCGATCGACCAGTTCGTGCGCAGGCCCGTGGAGAGGAAGAACACCGGCATCACGGTAAGCAGTACGTGGCGGCGGAGCAGGTCCATGTGTTCCTGGTTGAACCATTCAGCGTCGGTGACGGCGCCGGCAAGGAACGCGCCCACCATGAAGTGCAATCCCGAGACGTCCGCGCCGTAGGCACACAAGGCGAGCCACACCAGGCCGATGTACCAGCGATCACTCTCCGGGATACGGCGCATCAGCGCGCGGTAGCCTATGGATACCGGCACCAGCAGGGCCAGGAAGATGGCCTGTTTGCCGACGCGGTCGAAGTCCAGCAGGATCAACGCCAGCACCGCCCAGATCATCACGTCGTCGAGGCTGGCATAGCGCAGCACGCGCTTTCCCAGCGGTTCGCGCAGTACACCGAGTTTCTCGAGGAAAAGAATAAGGATCGGTAGCGCCGTCACTGCGCAGGCCATGCCAACGCCGAGCACGAACTGCGCGTTCGTGCCTTGCTGGCCTAGCCAGCCGTCGCGCCACGCCAACATGCCGGCCGCCGCGGCACAGCCGAACAGCAGGGGTACGCCCAGGGCCAGCGCCGCCGTGGTGCCGCATTCCTTGCGCTGCGCCCAGGCGGCCTTGAGATCCAGTTCGATACCGGCGGTCCAGACGAAGATCATCACGGCCCACCAGGCCACGCCGTTCAAGGCGGTAATCACGGCCGGGGTGAAGATGGTCTGGTAGTAAGCGGGGTAGGCTGCGCCCAGGATGCCCGGGCCGAGCAGGATGCCGGTGAGGATCTGCACCACCACCAGCGGCGCGTAGTAGTCGGTGCGACCGAGCCGCCAGATCAGGTAGGGCACCGCGAAGATGATCACCATGGCGATCAGGAAGAGCTCGGCACTGTTCATCTGCGGTCCCCGGTATATTCCGGGGACCGAGATTAGCGCAGGTTCATGCGAAGCGGCGAACCGTCGTCAGGTCCAGCTGTCGTCGCTACCACCGCTGTCGAAGCTGGAGTCGTCGCCGCCACCGCCGCCACCCCAGCTGCTGTCGTCGTTACCCATGTCGATGGGCTGGTCGCGAAGGTCGTCGTAGGCCTGGCCGCGGCTGTCGCCGGCATCGTTACCGCCGCCGACATTCGCGTTCGAATTGCGCTCGCCTTCCTCGCGGCGTTCATGGTTTTCGTACATATTCACCGCCGCGGCGCCGAGGGCGCCGCCGGCCAGG
>NZ_DATHFX010000534.1:0-2375 GCF_035317885.1 Pinirhizobacter sp. | reverse complement strand
TCGGTGCTGGCCACGTCCAGGCCCAGCAGGATGTCCGAGCCGACCTTATAGCCGGTGGTGTGCACGGCTTCCAGGATGGTATCCAGCGCCTCGACATTCGACTTCAGGTTCGGCGCGAAGCCGCCTTCGTCGCCCACTGCGGTATTCATGCCCCGGCCCTTGAGCACGGATTTGAGCGCGTGGAAGATCTCAGCGCCCGCGCGCAGGGCCTCGGCGAAGTTGGGCAGGCCCACCGGCAGGATCATGAATTCCTGCACGTCGACGTTGTTGTCCGCATGGGCACCGCCGTTGATGATATTCATCATCGGCACCGGCAAGGTACCGGCGCGGTCGCGCGCCAGGTACTGCCACAGCGCCTGGCCGTGGGAAGCTGCCACCGCGTGGGCGGCTGCCATGGAAACACCCAGCAGGGCGTTGGCGCCAAGCTTGCCCTTGTTCGGCGTGCCGTCCAGGGCGATCAGCTTGGCATCCAGGCCCTTCTGGTCGGCGGCATCGAAGCCCGCCATTGTGCTGGCGATCACGCCATTGACGTTGGCAACTGCCTGGCGCACGCCCTTGCCGCCGTAGCGGGACTTGTCGCCATCGCGCAACTCCACCGCTTCACGCGAACCCGTCGAGGCACCGCTGGGCACGGCGGCGCGGCCAAAGGCGCCATTGCCGAGCACGACCTCGGCCTCGAGGGTGGGATTACCGCGCGAGTCGAGGATTTCGCGGGCGTGGATGCGGGTGATATCGGTGGTCATGCGCTTCCCGTGGTATGAAAAGATCGATACATGATGGCCCTGCCGACCGGTGATTTGGTAGGTGGCCGCTTAGGTTGGGTCCCCCGCGCCCATGGCGCGCGCTTTAGGCGTGTTCGCGGAAACCGCGTTTCTTCACCACCTGGTCGAGCTCCATGAGGGTTTCGAGGAGTTCTTCCATCTGGCCGAGCGGCCAGGCGTTCGGGCCGTCGCTCAGGGCCTTGGAGGGATCCGGATGGGTTTCGGCGAAGAGGCCCGAAACTCCCACTGCCACGGCTGCGCGCGCCAGTACGGGAACGAATTCCCGCTGGCCGCCGGAACTGGTGCCTTGCCCACCGGGCAGCTGCACCGAGTGGGTGGCGTCGAACACAACCGGGCAATCGGTTTCGCGCATCACGGCCAGTGAGCGCATGTCCGATACCAGGTTGTTGTAGCCGAAGCTGGCACCACGCTCGCAGACCAGGATCTGATCGTTGCCGACGTCGCGTGCCTTGGCCACCACGTTCTTCATGTCCCACGGGGCCAGGAACTGGCCCTTCTTGATATTCACCGGCTTGCCCGCGCGGGCGACGTTCTGGATGAAATCGGTCTGGCGGCACAGGAAGGCCGGCGTTTGCAGCACGTCGACCACCGAGGCCACTTCGTCCATCGGGGTGTATTCATGCACGTCGGTGATGACGGGCACGCCGATCTGCGACTTCACCGCGGCCAGTACCTTCAGGCCCTCTTCCAGGCCCGGACCGCGGAAGCTCTTGTCCGAGGAACGGTTGGCCTTGTCGAAGCTCGACTTGAAGATGAAATTGATCCCCAGGCGGCCGGTGATTTCCTTCAGCGTGCCGGCAACGTCCAATTGCAGTTGCATCGACTCGATCACGCAGGGACCGGCAATCAGGAACAGCGGCTTGTCGAGGCCGACATCGAACCCACAGAGCTTCATGCGGCGGTCTCCTGCACGGCGGCAAGGCGTTCGCCCTGGCGCACGGCCTTGTATTCACGGGCCGCGCGGACGAACCCGATGAACAGCGGATGGCCATCGCGCGGCGTGGAGGTGAACTCCGGATGCGCCTGGCAACCGAGGAACCAGGGGTGCTTCTGCTGCGGCAGCTCGACGATCTCCACCAGCAGGTCGTCCATGGACTTGCCCGAGATCACCAGGCCCAGGTCTTCGAACGGCTGGCGATAGCGGTTGTTGAATTCGTAGCGATGGCGATGGCGCTCACGGATGATGTCTTCGCCATAGAGCTCCCGGGCCAGGGTGCCGGCCTTCAGGCGGCATTCCTGCGCACCCAGGCGCATGGTGCCGCCGAGGTCCGAACGCTCCGAACGCAGCTCCACTTCACCGCTGGTGGTTGTCCATTCGGTGATCAGCGCAATGACCGGATCCACCGCGTTGCGGTCGTTTTCGGTGGAATCGGCCTGGGGCAACCCGGCAATGTTGCGGGCAAATTCAACCACCGCCGCATGCATGCCGTAGCAGATGCCGAAATACGGCACGCCGTTTTCGCGCGCATAACGGGCGGCCAGCACCTTGCCTTCGAAACCACGCTTGCCGAAGCCGCCGGGAACCAGGATGGCGTCGGCATGGCCGAGCGTTTCGCGGGCGCCGCGGGCTTCGACGTCATCCTGGTTCCCGGC
>NZ_DATHFX010000533.1:0-3445 GCF_035317885.1 Pinirhizobacter sp. | reverse complement strand
AGGTGCGCGAGCCGGGTGCGCAGTTGGCGGTAGTCGCCGCGCCACCGGTGAACGCGCAGGGGTCGGCATCGGCGTAGCGCACCACCAGCACATCCGAACCCGGCATATAGTTGGCCGCATTGGACAAGCACGAGGTGATCGGGAAGCTCGTTCCGCCGTCGTAGCCGAACACACCGCCGCCGCCCGCCGCGCTGACCTTGATGGCGCGCGTGAAGGCGTCGCCGCAACCGGAACTGCCGGGACTGTCGGTGGCGCTGCCGGTGACGTTGGCTGCCGAGGCACCGCCCCAGAAGTCGGCCATGCGCAACGACCAGTTCACCCGATCGGACGCATAGCGCAGGTTCTGCTGCAGGAAGTTGCTGCTTTCCTGCAGCCGGTAGGCGGTGCGGTTGGAGATCAGCACCTGGATCAGGCCGCCGACCACGATCAGGCCCAGCACCAGCGCCACCATCAATTCGATCAGCGAGAAACCGCGCTGCCGCCGTGCTTGGTTGTTCATCCGGGCACTCATGGCAGGAAATTGAACGAATAGGACTGGTCACCTTCCGAAGTGCTGTCCTTCTTTATGCCGCCGTCGTACCAGGTAGCGGTGATCACGTAGCTACCCAGCACCGGTGACCAGGTGATCTTGCCCTGGACCCCGGTGGTGGCCGCCGGCGCGGTCGCGGCGAGCTGGGCCAGCCAGGTGGCCACGTCATTGGTGGCGATCTGGGTGTTGCTGCAGATGACGGTGGAGCAGTCGACGGCGGTGAGCTTCTTGGCGCCGTCGTAGCAATAGGGACATTCGGCCGCGGTGGGGGCCGTGGGATTGACCGCCTTGATCGGCAACAGCGAGGCGGTATTGCCGCGCATCGCGTCGGTCAGGCCGCGCGTCTGCATCACAACCATGCTGCGGGAGCCCGCCTGCTTGGTGAACGACGCGCCCTTCAGCTGCATCAGGGCAAGACCGAGTATGCCGATCGAAAAGACGACGATGGCAATCAGGACTTCAAGCAGTGAGACGCCACGCTGGACGCGCGACGACGGCGACTTTGCCACGGTGATTCCCCCAATCCCTTTCCGACGCATACATCCTGTCTTAAGGATCCAGCGCGACGCCAGCGCCGGGCGACGAGCGGTTAGATTCCGCCGACAAACGGTATACGGCCGGTTCACCGCCCCCGGGCGTCAATGGCCATGAACCCGCAGCCGAGGAGGCCGCCCCCATGTCCAGCCACGACCGCAAAGACGTCCATCACCCCGACCACGGCCAACCGAGCCATCCCGAAACCGCCGGGGAAAAGGCCCGTCGCAAGCTCCAGGAAAGCGATAACCAGGATCAGGCGCTGGAAGAGACGTTCCCCGCCAGCGACCCGGTGTCCCCGTTCGTGCCGGCAAAGGCTCCGGATTAACCCGAACGCGGCCTAGCGCCCCTGGCGCTTGTGGAGCCCATGCTTCTGCGCCTCGCGGGCTTCGCGCCAGCCCTCACTGAGCGCCAGGGCCTCGGTTTCGTAAGTGAAGCTGCCGCTGTCGCTGGTGGCCAGGATCGTGTGCCCGTCGTCGTTGAGCACGGTGTAGCTCCAGCCGTAGCGGATGCTGCCTTCATCCGAGCGCGGGGCACGGACGGTGATCAGGGAATCGTCTTGCCGGGTCATCGGGCGTCTCCATAGGAGTCGGCCGGCATCTTAGCGCCGCGGCTAGCGAAGGTTGAATGAAACCGCTCAGGCCTGGTCTTGCAGGGGCGAATAGTCCGGCTCATTGGCCGAGGGCTCGGCCTTGCCCAGCAAGACGGGCACCTGCTCAGCGTCGATCGGGGCCAGGCGCGGGAAGGTGGCGTTGACCAGGGCGGCGACCACCGGCGCTGGACTCTGGCCCAGGTGCTGGTGGAAGAGATCGTGCAACTCGCGCACCATGCGCAGTCGCTGGCGGCTGACGTGATCCTGGCGAGCCTGGTCGGCATTGGATTGGACCCAGCTGCCGACGTCGGTGCGAAGGCCCATCAACGATCCCAGCAGGAGGTCTGCGTACTCGGCCCGGCTGTCCACCTGTGGAATCCAGGTGCCGCGCGTGGCAAGGTAACCCTCCACGGTCCGGCCGGTTTCGCCCCTGGCGCAGGCCTGTTCGAAAAGCTGCGTGTCCATGCGCATCAGGGTGTCGATCGCATGCAACACGGAACGACCGTGCAAGCCGGCGTCGTCTGGCGAGGCCCATTCCAACCCGTCGCGGTCGGTGAAGGCGCGTTCGACGATCCAGAACACGTCGAAGGCCATCAGCCGCTTCATCTCCTGGCTCATCCCGGACAGATCGCCGTCGAGCAGGTGCCAGGCTTCGATGGCGTATGGGTTTGCGCCAAAGCGGGTCAACGCCGATGTCAGTTCGCCGCGCGGATCGAGCATGTCCGCATGCTCACCGAAACCGGCCGAATATTCAGCCAGTGCATCGTTAAGCCACGCCTCAGTGCTGCCGTCCATGATCTCCCCATGCCTGCCCAGCCTACCTATCGGTATCGGCGGGCACGGGGGATGCTTGAGCAGCAGGGAGCCCCAGTGAAACCTGAACGGGCTCGGCGCGCGCCGTCAACGCACCGTGTCGGCAACCGTTTTTTCATCCTGCCGCGGACACAAGGGTCCGCCTGTTACTGGAGGAGTGACACATGAACCGTATGACCCGAATTTTCGCCCTGGCGGCTTTTGCCGGCCTCGGCCTTGCTGCCACTGCCTACACCCCGCCGGCGCAAGCCCGCGAGGTGGTGGTCGTGACCACGCGCGTCGCCCCGCCGCCGCCGCGCTTTGAACGCGTACCGCCGCCGCGCGCAGGTTACGTCTGGGCACCGGGCTACTGGCGCTGGAACGGCGCGCGCCATGTCTGGGTGGGTGGCTACTGGGTCCGCGGCCGCCCTGGTTATCGTTGGGCCGCGCCACGCTGGGAGCATCGCGGTCCGGGTTGGCGCTATTACGGCGGCGGCTGGGTGCGTTGATCTAGCTGCGCCCTCACCCCCTCGTCACTGGCGCTCCACGGCGTCATGTCCAGCCTCCGGACACGGATCGTCCGGGGCAGCTGGACGAGGGAGGCGCTTGAATGAACGAAGTACCTGAGTCAAAGGGCGTTGCGACGCCTGGCAAGCAGAAAGGCGGCATCGGCTACGTCGTACTGTGGTTACTCGGCGTGCCCATCCCCGTGCTGATCCTGATCGCGCTCGTACGCGGTTGTGCCTGATCCCCAACGCACGGAGACATCCCATGGCTTATGTAGCAAATACCGCGACGGACGTCGTCGTCACTTATCCGCGCCTGTCCTGGCGCGCCATCATCGCCGGCTGGCTGGTTGCCACGGCGGTAGCTGGATTGCTGTATGTAGCGGGCCTTGCGCTCGGTTTTGCAGCCTTTGACGCCACCGACCTGGCAAGCAGCGCCAAAGGCGTCGGCATCGGGACGGGCATCTGGTTCGTATTGACCTGGGCCGCGGC
>NZ_DATHFX010000532.1:0-15872 GCF_035317885.1 Pinirhizobacter sp. | reverse complement strand
CGCGCTGCGCAAGGTGTCCAGGCTGCTGGTGGCCCCGTGAACGGCTGGATCCGGGTGGGGACGCGCAGCGAATTGCTGCCGGGCGAGTTCCGCGTGGTCTTCGACGGCGACACCCCGATCGCCGTTTACAACATAGACGGCGAGCTCCATGCCATCGAGGACACCTGTACCCATGACGGCGGCGAGCTGGCCGGGGGTCCGGTGGTCGGTTACGAGGTGGAGTGCATCCGCCACGGCGCGCGCTTCGACCTGCGCACTGGCGAAGTCACCTGTCCGCCGGCGTGGGAGCCGGTCGCGGTGTTCCCCGTCCGCGAAGAAGACGGCGCCATATGGACGCGCGACGATCGCTGAAATTACGCTGGCGGCGATGCTGCTGGCCGTGCCAAGGCTGCCCTCAGAAGTGCACCAGCCACGCCAATGACGTGGTGACCTGCGTGGCCGAACCGTAGCTGCGCACCAGCGGGCTGCGCGCTGCGTCACCTTGCAGGCGGCCCACGTTGATGGCCAGCGCAAATCCGGTCTTATGGCTTGTGGGAATGAAGGCGTCGTATTCGATCGTGGCGAGCTCGGCTCCGGCACCGGGCCGCCAGGGCGACGTGCCGATGGCCTGCGCCTGGTCCTGCGTGACACCGAAGAAGCGGCGCATGGCCGCTCCGTTCATGCCGTTCCATTGCACTTCGACCGAATGCTCGACATACCAGAAGCCGGGCAGGTTGACGTCGCCGTAAATGGCCGTATAAACGCCCGCTCCCTGTGTGTCGTGCGACAGTTGCGCGCCCATGCTGAAGGTCTTGTCGAAACGGTATTCCAGGTATCCGCCGCCGTGGATGCGCGGCGACAGCGGGGGGATGATGCCGCCCAGCTTGCCCAACGAATCCCGCGTGCGTCCCCACAGGTAGTTGCCATAGATGCCGCCATGCCAGGCCTCGCCGTCGATGAGGTCGAGCTCCAGGCCGTCGGTGGTGGAAATGGAACCCAGGTGCGGCACGTCGATGTCGATGTAGGGCACCACCTGGCTGCGATGGTCGCTTGATCCGACCCATCCGGGCATGCGCTCGACACCCACGCCCAGGGCATACGTGGACGTTTCCTGCGCAAGGCTTCCCGTGGCAAAAACGGCCAACGCCATGCCACTCCCAAGCAGGGCGGCCACACTGCATTTCATAAGCATTCCATAAGAAACCAGCCGCTCCTCAACGGTGCGGCGATCATAGTTTATAAATCGCAGGAACATGGAAAGGGGCTCGAAAGCTTGCGTGCCTAGCCTTTGCGTCAATCTCGTGCGCAGGAGCGCATAGTGTTGATCGCCCCGTCCACGCCGTGGACCATCCTTTGCGACTTCGATGGCACCGTCGCGGTGGAAGATGTCATCGATTCCTTGTTGGTGCGCTTCGGCCGTCCCGGCTGGGAGGCGCTCGAGGACGACTGGCGTGCCGGTCGCATCGGTTCGCGCGAATGCATGCAAGGCCAGGTGGGCTTGCTCGACGTCTCGCGCGACGAACTGGACGCGCACCTGGACTCCCTCGGCATTGACCACGGCTTCGCCGCTTTCGTGGAGCTTGCCCACGACTGCCGTGTAGGCCTGCGCATCGTCAGCGATGGCCTGGACTACGCCATCGCACGCATCCTGGGCCGGTACGGCCTGGACCATCTGCCCGTGTCCGCCAATAGCCTGCAACCTGCAGGTTGCAGGCAATGGACGCTGCAATCCCCCTCCAGCAGCGCAGGCTGCGGCGCGGGCACCTGTAAATGCGCGGTGGCATCGCGCGCGGCCCTGGTGCCGGCGCGCACCCTGCTGATCGGCGATGGCGCGTCCGACTTCTGCGCCGCCGACCGCGTGGACTTCGTCTTCGCCAAGCACCGCCTGATCGAACACTGTCGTTCGGCGGGCATTCCCTATGCGCCGATCGCCAGCTTCGATGAGGCCATCGCCCTGTTGCCCTCGCTGCTCGACGGCAGCCTTACCGACACCCACACGACGCTCCCGCTGCACACCGAGAAATTGCCCGCATGACCCTCTTCCCGAAAGACACCATCATTGCCAACGACGACGCGCAGCTGCTTGCCGACGAAGCGGAGTACTGCTCGTTCGGCGACACCGTGCACTATGTCGACCCGCCGAAGATCTTCCGCCGTGCCGAGGGAAGCTTCATCTACGACAGCGCCAACGTGCCCTTCCTCGACCTGCAGATGTGGTACTCGGCGGTCAACTTCGGTTACGGCAACAAGCGGCTGAACGACAAGCTGAAGGAACAGATCGACCTGCTTCCGCAGGTGGCAAGCCAGTACCTGCATCCGACCAAGATCGAGCTCGCCAGGACCATCGCACAGGATGCGCAGAAGAAGTTCGGCCTGAAGGGGCGCTGCCATTTCAACGTGGGCGGCGCGCAGGCGGTGGAAGACTCCCTGAAGATCGTACGCAATGCCTGCAACGGCAAGCAGCTGATGTTCGCCTTCGAAGGCGGTTACCACGGGCGCACGCTCGGTGCCTCGGCCATTACCTCCAGCTATCGCTACCGCCGCCGTTTTGGCCACTTCAGCGACCGGGCGATGTTCCTGCCGTTCCCGTATCCGTTCCGCCGTCCCAAAGGCATGACACCGGAGGAATACTCCGATCATTGCGTGAACCAGTTCGCGCGCCTGTTCGAGACCGAATACAACGGCGTGCTCGACACCAAGACCGGCCAGAGCGAATACGCAGCGTTCTACGTCGAGCCGATCCAGGGCACCGGCGGCTACGTGGTGCCGCCGATGGGCTTCTTCCAGGGCCTGAAGAAGGTGCTGGACAAGCACGGCATCCTGATGGTGGTCGATGAGATCCAGATGGGTTTCTGGCGCACCGGCAAGCTATGGTCGATCGAGCATTTCGGCGTAACGCCTGATGTGATCGTCTTCGGCAAGGCGCTCACCAATGGCCTGAACCCGCTCTCGGGCCTGTGGGCACGCGAGGAGCTGATCAATCCGGAGATCTTCCCGCCGGGGTCCACCCATTCCACCTTCAATTCCAACCCGCTCGGCACCTCGCTTGGACTGGAAGTGATCAAGATGGGTTATGAGCTCGATTACGAAACCACCGTGCCCGCCAAGGGTGCGCATTTCCTCGCAGGCTTGCGCGACCTACAGAAGAAGCACAAGGAAATCGGCGACGTCGACGGCCTGGGCCTGGCCTTGCGCGCGGAGATCTGCACCGAGGACGGGTTCACGCCCAACAAGGCGCTGCTCGATCGCATGGTCGACATTGGCCTTGCCGGCGACCTGGAACACCAGGGCCGGAAGATCGGCCTGGTACTGGATGTCGGTGGCTGGTACAAGAACGTGATCACCTTCGCGCCGTCGCTTGAGATCAGCGTTGAGGAGATCGACCTTGCGATCTCGCTGCTCGACCAGCTGCTGACGCGCGCGAAGAAAGCCTGAACCTGGGCGGCCGGGGCAGGGCATGGCGTTCATCAACCAGCTCGAGCCCTGGGGCCTGTTGCGCGAGTTCAGCCTGGCGCCGCCGGCGGGCTTCCGCAGCCTCACCTCCGTCGATGGCGTGCCGATGTTCGACACGCCGTTCGACCTATTGACCACTGCCGATGACGCGATGCGCGCATCGTTGCACCGCGTACCGGGCCTGTCGCGCCTGTTGCGCTGGCGCACGCGTTTCGTCGGTTCCACGGTGAGCGAGTATGCGCTGTTTCCACCCGGTGCCGATCCGCGCGCGATGGCCCGCCAGCTGCGCGTCGAGCAGGGCGGCGCCCGTGCATTGTTGATCGTCAAGGATCTCCCCACCCAGTCGCCGTTGTTGTCAGCGGACGAGAACGCCTGGACTGCCGCCTTCGCGACGGCTTGCATGGCTGAAGGTTTCGTCCTGCTCGACGGCCAGGCGCTGGCGTGGGTGCCGATCGACTTTGCCGACGAAGATGCGTACCTGGCGCGGTTGTCGGCGTCGCGGCGAAAAAACATCCGCCGCAAGCTGCGCAGCCGAGCGGACCTGGACATCCAGGCCGTGCCGACGGGACCGGCGCTGGCGGCGCCCTCGCATCTGGATGAGATGATCGCGCTGTACGAAAACGTCTACGCGCAAAGCGAAATCCACTTCGACAGGCTACAACCGGCCTACCTGCGGGGGCTCTTCACCGATGCCGACAGCGGCGGCACGGTTTTCCTTTACCGCCACGCCGGACGCCTGGTCGGCTGGAACCTCTGTTACGAGTATCGCGGCCGCCTGGTCGACAAATACATTGGCCTGGCCTACCCGGAAGCGCGCACGCACAACCTTTATGCGGTGAGCTGGATGCACAATCTTGCCCATGCGCGCGAGCGGGGATTGTCGGCGTACGTTGCCGGCTGGACCGACTCCGAGGTGAAGGCATCGCTGGGCGCGCGGTTTACCCCGACGCGACACGCGGTGTTTGCGCGCAACCGGCTGCTGCGTGCAGCGCTGCGCCGCATGGCCTGCCGCTTCGAAGCCGAGGCTGCATCGTGATCGCAAGCGCGCCGGTGGTGCTGGATCTGGACGGCTCGCTAGGCAGCTTGCCGGCACGACTGGTACTGCCTTTGCGCGAATGGGAGGAAGCCTTGCGCTTTGCCGCCACCTGGCGCGCCATGCGGCGTTTCGGCGCCACGCTGGACGCCATCCTTCCCGAGCGGCACGGCACGGTGTTCATGGGTAGCGGCGACTTCCATCACTTGTCGCTGCCCCTGATCGAACGTCGCGGCCGGGAAGGGCGTTTCCAGGTGGTGGTGCTGGACAATCATCCGGACAACATGCGTTTCGCCTGGGGCGTGCATTGCGGCTCCTGGGTACGGCGCGTGGCGGCGCTGGAGCAGGTAAGCCACGTGCACGTGCTGGGCATCACCTCCAGCGACATTGGAGCGCGGCGTGCCTGGGAGAACTACCTGGCGCCGTTGCGCCGCGGCAAGCTCACTTACTGGAGTCTCGAGGTTGATGTTTCCTGGGCCAGGCGCTTGGGGATGGCCGCGCGCTTCCGGCCGTTCGCCACGCCCGATGAACTGGTCGATGCGTTCTGCCGTGAATACGCGCAGGAGCCGACGTACCTGTCGATCGACAAGGACGTGTTCGCCCCCGGCGTCGCCCGGACCAACTGGGACCAGGGTGTGTTTGACGAAGACCACGCGCTGGCGGTGATCAATGCCTTGCAAGGGAACCTGGTGGGAAGCGACGTTACCGGTGAGATTTCCGCCTATCGTTACCGCAACCCGGTCAAGCGCTGGCTGAGCGCGTTGGACGACCAGCCGCTCGTCGGCGGGGCGGAACTGGCCGGCTGGCAGGCCGGGCAGCACGCGCTGAACCTCCGGCTGCTCGAAGCCCTGCGCGCCTAGGGCCGTGCCCGCGCCACGCGCTCGAGCACGCGGCAGATCGATTCAAACGTCACATCATCGAGCCATGGGCTGTTGCTGATGGTCATGCTGCGCGCTGCGAAGTCGCGCGCATTGGGAACGTCGCCGGGAATCGGTCCCAGCGCCGGGTAGTCGGCCATGGCGTGGATGAAGAGGCGGCTGACGCCCCGGCCCCCGGTCCACAGGGCATCCATCGCAAGGTCGCGGGTGGCACGGTCACACAGGCGCAGCAGGAAGTAGGGCCAGGTGCCGTGCTGGCCCGCGCCATCGCCAAACACGTGCACGCCGTGGATGGCACGCAGCCGCGGCAGGCGGCGCGCGGCGCGGTGGTTGCCGGCGGCAAGGAATGCGGGCAGGCGGGTGATCGCCGCACTGCCCACGCCATTGCGCCAACGACCCACGCGATGGAAGGGCAGGCCATCGGGCATGTCGTCGCCCACCGCCTGCACCAGTTCGCCACGGGCCAGGGAGCGGCGTAATGGATCGCCATAGGCCCGGCGCAACCCGCGCGGATGGTAGAGCGCGGCATAGCCCACCAGTTCGGCGCTGCGCCGCAGTTCCCAGTCCAGGCGCCGTGGCTGGTGTACGTCGCCCATCGCCCGGCGGACGTCCGGGCGGCGGCTTACCAGCAGGCCTCCTTCGAAAATCGAAAGGCCCTTGCCGGCGGCAAGGCTGAAGAACCCCACGTCCCCCTGCATGCCCACGCTCTCGTCGCCCACCCGCGCACCCAGCGCCTGCGCGGCGTCCTCGACGACGAAGGCACCGGCATTGCCGGCGATGTGCGAGATGGTGGCCACGTCCACGATACGTCCGGCCAGGTGGGTGGGCAACACAGCCAGCGTGCGTTCGTTGCACGTGTCTTCCAGTTGCCGGGGATCGAAGCCGAAGCCACCGTGCTCGGTGTCGCAAAGCTTCGGTTCAAGGCCGGCGCGCCGCACCGCCAGGCCGACGAGCGGGCACGTGTAGCCTGGCATCACCACTTCGCGGCGCGATGGCGCCATGGCGTGCAAGGCGCGAAGCGCGATCACCAGCGCCGCTGAGCCTGAGCAGGTGAGGAGGGCATCCTCGCAGCCTAAGAACCCGGCCGCGCGCGTGGCCAGGCGGGGCCGGCGCGGCAAAAGATCGCGCCAGCGCAGCGGCAGCCCCGCGGTTGGCGGGATTTCAGTTTGGCGCTGCATCGCGTTCGGCCAGCGCCAGGCACACAATGCCTGCGATGATGGCCAGGGCGCCGGTAACGCGCCCCGGTGTCAGTGCCTCGTTGAACAACCATGCCGAAAGCAGCAATACACTCACGACTTCAAGGTGCGAGGCGGCGAACGCGGGGCCGATCGGCGCGCGCTGCAGCAAGGTCATCCAGCTGAAGAACGCACCGAGGTAACCGATGATGGCGCCATAGATCCACGGATGGGAAAACACGCGCCATAACCACGCGGTACTGGCTTCCACCGGCAGCGCATGGTTGCCGGCCATCTTGAAGGAAAGCTGCGCCAGCGTGTCGAACGCCATCAGGCACAGGAAACCCACCACGTAGAAGCGGCGCATCAGGTGGCTCCCACGATGGCCACGCCCAGGCTCACCAGTGCCATGCCGGTCACGCGCAGGGGTGTCAGCCGCTCGCCGAACAGCCAGCGGCCGGCCAGCATCACCACCACGATGTTGATCGAACCGAGCAATACGCCATCGGACAGCGGTACCAGTGAAAGGAAGGCGATCCATACCAGGAACTCCACCACATAGCAGCCGCCACCGAGCCACAGCCAGGGACGAGCCAGCATGTGCTTCCACCGCGCCAGGCCAACGCCTGCGTCCGGATCACCCGCTGCGGCCTTGAAGGAAAGTTGGCCGACCGTGTCCAGCGAGATGTTGGCCAGCCACAGGCCCAGGGCCAGCGTGTTCATCGGCGGATCTAAGCGGCCGCGCGCATGGGGCCGGCGACATCACGGAAGAATGCCGCCGCCGCGTCCACCAGCACGTTGCGTTCGCGGTCGATGGTGATCATGTGATAGCTGTCGCGCAGCAGGAGCATCTTCACGCGCCCGGCGACACGGTCGCGCACCAGGTAGGCATTGCCAAGGCTGGCTATGTCGTCGTCGACGGCATGGGCTATCAGGCACGGCGCGGTCACCCGCGGCAGGTCGCGTTGAACCTGTCTTGAGAGCACGAACATTTCGGCCAGCGCGTGCCATGGATTACCCGGCAAGCCGGCGGCCGCGCTATCACCCTGGAGCATCTGCCGGCTGACCTGCGCACGCAGGCGCTCATCACGGATGCCATAGGGCGGTTCTTCCATGAAGCTGCGGTTGCGGCCGATGCCGAGCTTCTTGAACAGCGGCAGCAGGAAGGAGAGCTTCGCTTTCCAGGGGATGCTCCAGCCGTCGTAACGGAACGTGGCACCGAACACGCCTACGCCGCTCACCAGGTCTGGCCGCCCGGCGGCGAGCTTCAGCGCCAGCAGCGCTCCCATCGAAAGGCCGGCGACGAATATATGGTCACATGTTGCGCGCATCTGCATCGCGGCGGCCTCGACGCTTGCGTACCAATCCTGCCAGGTGGTGGCCAGGAGGTCCTCCTCGCTTCCGCAATGGCCGGCCAGTTGCACGCCGTGTACGGTGAAGCCGGCACGGTTCAGGCCCTTGCCGACCAGGCGCATCTCGGTGGGGGTGCCGGTCAAACCGTGGACCAGCAACACGCCCAAGCGGTCGCCGGGAAGGGTAAATTCAGCAGGCGCGGTCATCAATGTCAGTCCGTGGCGTGGGTAGTCCAGCCATAGGCAAGAGGTTGCGGCCCGGCGGTTTCAGTCACCTTTCGATGGCCACGGGAAAGACGATTTCCACCCGCAGGCCGCCGCCGCGGGCGTGGGCAAAACGCACGTTCGCCGCATGCACGTCGGCGATCCGCTCGACGATGGCAAGGCCAAGGCCGGTGCCGCCTTCGCGCGCATTGGGCGCGCGGAAAAACCGCTCGCCCAGCCGTGACAGCCATTCGTCGGGCACGCCCGGGCCGTTGTCTTCCACGATCAGCTGCGAACCGCCCGCCGGGTCGGCGGCCACGCTCACGGTCACTGAACTTCCGCGCCCGGCATGGGCGATGGCGTTGTCGATCAGGTTGTCGAGCATTTCCTGCAGCATCAATGAGTCGCCGCGCACCACGCGTGGCTGGTCGCCACCTTCGAAGCCGAGGTCGACACCCGCGGCGATCGCATCGTGGATGCGCTGGCCGACCATGCCGGGCACGGCCTTCTGCAGGTCGATGTCCATCAGCGGCGTGTGGTCGCTGTTGGGCGATTGGGCGCGGGTGAGTGACAGCAGCTGGGTGGAGGCGCGCGAGGCGCGCGCGGTGAGTCGTTCGATGTGTTCGAAGGCATCGGCCATCGCCTCGGGGCTGCGGTTGGCCTGCGCGCGTTCCACGTGCATGCGAAGTCCCGCCAACGGCGTGCGCAGCTGGTGCGCGGCGTCGGCGATGAAACGCTCCTGCAGGACGAACACGCCGCGCAGGCGGGCGAACAAGCCGTCGATGGTGCGCGTCAGCGGCAGGATCTCCACCGGCACGTCGGTGTCGCCGATTGGTCCCAGGTCGTGTTCGCGCCGCGCCAGGCGTGCGGTCAGGGGGTCCAGCACGCGCAGCCCGTGGGTCACGCCGAACCACACCAGGCACAGGATGGCCAGGATCAGCAGCGATTGAAGCGGCACGGTAAGCAGCAGGATTTCCCCCGCACGCTGGCGCCGGCCCTTCAGCGTCTCGGCGACCTGGATGGTCAGGATGTCCGAAGGATCATCCGCGCTTGGTACCCGCATCACAGCCGCGCGCAGGGGACGGCGCCGGTGCATGGTGTCGTAGAGCTGCGGCGCCGCGCCCACCGCGGGCACGGTGGCATTGGGCGGGATGTCCTCGTTCTGGTCCAGGCGGCCGCGCTTGCTGCTGTCGATGGTGAAGAAAGTGCGTCCATCCGGATCGAATTCCAGAAGGAAGCGCGCCTGCGGCGCGATGTCGCCGGCCAGTCCATGGCTGCTTTCCATGGTGGCGAGCGTCACGGCCGAATCGGAGAGATCCTTGTCGTGGATCGAGTTCGAATAGGCCAGCGCGCCGGCATAGGTGAGCAAGGCATCACCCACCAGCACCAGCAACACCGGTACCAGCAGGAAGGTCAGCAGCCGCCCGCGCAGGCTCGGCGTGGCGCCAGGGGCGCGGGATCGGCTGGACACGCCCTTAGTGCTCGGTGGCTGTGGCTTCGGCTTCCTCGAGCAGGTAGCCCAGGCCGCGCACCGTACGCACGCTGGTACCCGAACCCTTGAGCTTGCGCCGCAACCGGTGCAGGGCGATGTCCAGTCCGTTGTCGGTGAGATCCTGGTCCCAGTTGCACAGCGCCTCGATCAACTGCGCGCGGCTGGTGACACGGTCCGGGCGCGCGGCCAGGGCCTCGAGCAGGCCGAATTCGCGCGCGGTGAGTTCCAGCGGGGTTTCCTCCACCCAGGCCCGATGGCCCGGGAGATCCAGGCGGAGCTTGCCCATGGTCCATTCGGGCGTGCCGTTGCTGGTCCGCCGGCGTAGTTGCGCGCGTACGCGCGCATCAAGCTCGGCCAGGGCGAACGGCTTGACCAGGTAGTCGTCGGCGCCCAGGTCGAGCACACGGACGCGCTCGCGAAGGCCTTCGCGAGCCGTCACTACGATCACCGGCAACTCCGTGCCGCGGCGGCGCAGGCGCGTAAGCACGTCGCTACCGTCCAGCAGCGGCAGGCCGAGGTCCAGCACGAGCAGGTCGTACGTGTGGTCTCGAAGTGCATGGTCGGCGCGTTGTCCGTCGGCGACATGGTCCACGGCGTGGCCGCCCTGGCGCAGCGAGGCGCAGATACCTGCCGAGATGGAGCTGTCGTCTTCGGCTACGAGAATGCGCATGGTGGTTCCACCTCTTTGCTAGTGATTCTCATTTGTGTCAACATCGTAACTTCTTGCGATGGCGGCCACGGACGGCCGTCATCTGCCCCGGGTCACGCCGGGCACGCATATTCGACCACGAACCGACTGAAGGAACGTAGACCCGCCCATGGCCGACGCCCACGCCGACCGCAAGCGCCGCGCCTGGTGGCTGAAGCAACTGCACACCTGGCACTGGGTCAGTTCCGCGGTCTGCCTGGCTGGTTTGCTGCTGTTCGCCATCACCGGCATCACGCTCAACCACGCCCGTAGCATCGAATCGACAGCGTCGACGGAACATCGTTCCGGAACCCTGGGCGCCGGCGCCCTGGCGGCACTGCAGGCCACGGGGGGCCGCGGCGCGCTTCCCGGCGCGGTGGTGCAGGACATCCGCCGTGCGATCGGCGTGCAGGTGGGGCCGGTGGCGCCGGAGTGGAGCGACGATGAAGCCTACCTGGGCCTGCCGCGGCCCGGCGGTGACGCCTGGCTCACCATCGACCGCACCGATGGCGCCATCACCTACGAAGCCACCGACCGCGGATGGGTGGCCTGGGCCAACGACCTGCACAAGGGCCGCAATGCAGGCCTGGCCTGGTCGGTGTTCCTGGACGTGTTCGCCGTGGCGTGCCTGGTGTTCGCCATCAGCGGCCTGTTCCTGTTGAAGCTGCATGCCGCGCGCCGCGCCGCGACCTGGCCGATGGTGGGTTTCGGCCTGCTGTTGCCGTTGCTGATCGTGCTGTTCCTGATCCACTGACCAAACGGAAATAACCAATGCACAAGTGGCTTGTCCTGGTCGTCGCCATCGTGTTGCCGTTGCCTGCCATTGCCACGCAACTGGCCATCTCGGTGACCATTCCGCCACTTAAGGTGGCCGAATACCACCGGCCTTACGTCGCCGCCTGGATCGAGCGCGAGGACCACACCGTCGTTGCGAACCTGGCCGTCTGGTACGACGTGCGCAAGGCCGACAACGAAGGCACCAAGTGGTTGAAGGATCTTCGCCAATGGTGGAGGCGTTCCGGTCGCGATACGGCCATGCCCGTCGACGGCGTCAGTGGTGCCACGCGGCCCGCCGGCCAGCATCGGTTGAACCTCGCATCAGGATCGCCGCCATTGGGCAACCTGCCCCCGGGCCGTTACGAACTCGTCGTTGAGGCTGCCCGTGAAGTGGGTGGCCGCGAGGTGCTGCGGTTGCCCTTCGCCTGGCCTGTCGATCCGCGTGCGCCACTCTCGGTGCATGGCAAGGACGAGCTTGGCCTGGTCACCCTAGACATCATTCACTAGGAATTATTGCCATGAAGATGATCCATGCCGCCACGGCCCTTGCCCTTGTCTTCGCCGCTGCGCTGCCGCAGGCGGCCCGCGCGCACAAGATGTGGATCGTGCCCTCGGCCACCGTGCTCAGCGGCGGCGACGCCTGGGTGACGGTCGATGCCGCCATCTCCAACGATCTTTACTATCCCGATCATTTCCCGGCGCCGATGGACCGCATCGAGGTCACTGCGCCCGATGGCGCCGCCGTTGCGCCAGAGAACGCGGCCACCGGCAAGTTCCGCAGCACCTTCGACGTGCACCTGGCCCGGCCCGGCACGTATCGCATTGCCTTGCGCAACGATGGATTGCTCGCCACCTACACGCTGGCCGGCGAGAAGAAGCGCTGGCGGGGCACGGCGGGCGAACTTGCCACGGCGATTCCCGCCGCAGCGACCGGGGTCAAGGTATCGGAGTCGGTATCGCGGGTGGAGAGTTTCGTCACCGCCGGCGCAACCACCCAGGGCGTGTTCAAGCCCACCAACCGGGGCTTGGAACTGGCGCCGGTAACACACCCGAACGATCTTGCCAGCGGCGAGGCGGCCACGTTCCGCCTGCTGCTCGATGGCAAGCCTGTATCGGGCATCAAGGTGACCGCGATCGCCGGTGCCACGCGCTATCGCGATGCTGCCGGGGAACTCAACGCCACCACCGCAGCCGACGGCAGTTTCAGTTTTACCTGGCCCGCGGCCGGCATGTACTGGATGAGTGCTTCCACTGAAGACGGCAAGGCTTCGGTGAAGCAGGCCACGGAGCGTCGGCTGGCATACACCGCCACGCTGGAAGTGCTGCCCCAGTAATGGCGGGCGGGTATCGGGCACGCTGGCGTTGGGCGCGTCGCATTGCGGCGTGCGTGTCGTGCGCGTACCTCGTGCTGGCGTCGACCACGGTGCCCGCGGCGCCGTCTATCCGCATGGGCAGTCTCAAGGGCCTGACCATGGGCACCAGCTGGACGGCCACGGTGATAGTGCCGGCATCGTCGGATCTGCCGACCCTGCAAGGGGTGGTGCAGGCCGCGCTGGACCGTGTGGACCAGCAGATGAGCACATACAAACCCGACTCGTCGCTCAATCGCTTCAACCGGGCACCGGCGGGTAGCTGGCAGGTGCTGGAGCCGGAGTTCTTTACCGTGTTGGCCCATGCGCTGTCCGTGGCCCGCGACAGTGAAGGCGCTTACGACCCGACGGTGGGCCCGTTGGTCAACCTGTGGGGGTTCGGCCCGGCGATACCTTCGGCCATGCCTCCATCGTCGTCGTCCATCGATGCCGCCCGGGCGCGAGTGGGTTGGCAGCGCCTGCGCCTGGATACCGCCACGCGCCGCGCGCTACAACCTGGTGGCGTGGCGATCGATCTTTCGGCCGTGGCCAAGGGCTTTGGCGTGGACGAGGCCGGCCGCGCGCTTGAACGCGCGGGCATCGCCTCTTACCTGGTGGAAGTGGGTGGAGAATTGCGTGCCCGCGGGCGCAAGGTGGACGGATCGCCGTGGCGCGTGGGCGTGGAACGCCCGGACGCTGCAACGGCTGCCGCGGGTGCCGGCGACATTGGGGCAAGCGTGCGGCTTGTTGACATGTCCATCGCCACGTCCGGCGATTACCGTCGTTTCCATGCAGGAGCCGATGGACGCCAGTCGCACCATATCGATCCGGCGACCGGTCGGCCGGTGCGGGGCGACCTGGCCTCGGTCAGCATTGTCGCCATGGATTGCATGCAGGCCGACGCCTGGGGCACGGCATTTTCCGTGATGGGCGTGGAGCGCTCGCTGGCTTTCGCGCGCCGCCGCCACATGCCGGTGTTGCTCGTCGAACGCCGCGGCAATGGCTTGGTGGAACACGCTACGCCGCAGTTTGTTGCGATGATCCAACCGTGACCTCTGGCCTATACCACCGGAACCGGCGCCCGGCGCACTCTGCCTGATCGACTACGGGGAGGGGGCTGCATGCTGTGCATGGCCAAAAGTTGGGGCAGTTTGCTCGCCTCAGGTTTGCTGATTTCATCCGCTTCGTTCGCGCAATCCGCGCGGCCGGCACCGCCACCGTCCAGACAGCCACCGTCCACGGCAGCGGCCACCACGCCGCCAGCGCCACCGGCGGGTATCGGCCTGGCTTCACCGCATGCCGCTGCTGCCCTGGTACCGAGCAGCCCCGAGGCCTGGGGCGGTCCACGCACCGGCAAGGAGGCCACGCTGTCCGATCGCGTGGTGGGCTACACCATCGACGCTACGCTCGATGCGCCCAAACACGCCGTGGATGCGAAGGAAAAGCTCACCTGGCGCAACCGCAGCGACCAGCCGGTCAGTGCGATCTACGTACACCTGTATCTCAATGCCTTCGAAAGCGCCGGCAGCACGTTCATGACCGAGCGCAAGGTGATGACGGCGCAGAGCCGTTCGCGGGGCGTGGGCACGATCGAGAAGGGTGATTGGGGCTACATCGACCTCAAGAGCGTCGCCCAGGCCGGCACGCCGCTGAAGTGGTCGTTCGTGCACCCGGACAACGGGCCGGACACCGACCACACGGTGGCCCGCATCGACCTGGCGCAGCCGGTACCGGCGGGTGGAACGCTGGATCTGGACATCGATTTCCACAGCCAGCTGCCGAAGGTGATCGAGCGCACCGGCCATGTCGGCGATTTCAACATGGTGGGCCAGTGGTTCCCGAAGATCGGTGTACTGGAACTTGCCGGTGAGCGTGGTGCCACGGCGCCGCGCTGGAACGTGCACGAGTTCCATTTCTCCAGTGAGTTCTATGCCGACTTCGGTAGCTACGACGTTAGCGTGACCGCCCCGAAGGACTACGTGGTGGCGGCCGTGGGCGAGCAGCAAGGCGATCCGCTGGCCAAGGGCAGCGACCTCACCTGGCGTTTCAAGCAGGGCGACGTGCACGACTTCGCTTTCATGGCGGCGCCCGGCTTCAAGACCATCGAGGGTGAATGGGATCATCCGGGAAGTCCGCACGTGAAGGTCAAGGTGGTGTATCCGCCGGAATACGAAGCCTCCGCGCAACCGGCACTGAAGGCCACCATCGACTCACTCACCTATTTTTCGGACACGCTCGGCGCCTATCCGTACCGTACCGCCACCGCGGTGATCCCGCCGTTCAATGCCGACGAAGCCGGTGGCATGGAATATCCCACCTTCTTCACCGCCGAGGGCTACGACAAGGTCGAGGCTGGTACCGGCAACGTCTTCAACCTTGATTTCGTCACCATCCATGAGTTTGGCCACGGCTACTTCTATGGCCTGCTGGCCACGAACGAATTCGAAGAGCCGATGCTCGACGAAGGCATGAACGAGTATTGGGACATGCGCATGCTGCGCGCGCGCAACCAACCGATGATCCTCGCCAACTCGAAGATGAAGTGGTGGGGTGTCACCAACTCGGTCAACGGCTTCGATCTCGAACGCATCGAAGCGGGGCTTTCCTTCCCTCCCGATCCCCTGGGCCAGAACGCCTGGGATCGATTCTCCAGTTCCAGCTATGGCACGGTGTATTCACGCACGGCCACCGCCATGCACGACCTGGAGGAGCGCCTGGGCCACGAGGCCATGGAGAAGGCTTTCAAGGCGTACTACGCGCGTTGGCATTTCCGCCATCCGTCAGCGGCGGACCTGCGCCAGTCGTTGATCGAGTCCACCGGTGATGCGGACACGGTGAATACCATCTTTAACCAGTACGTTTACGGCACCGGTTTCATCGACGATCGCGTCGTTCGCATCAATACATCCGAAGTGCTTCCGATAGTCGGCCTTACGCTCAAGGACGGCAAGCGGACGGAAGTCACCGAAGAAGAGAACACCAAGCGGATTGCCGATGAGCGCAAGGCCTGGAAGGGCTCGCACGCCGATGCCAAGGACGATGAAGGTCCCTACCCATGGCACAGCACGGTCACCGTGGCACGTGATGGCAATCCGGCGCCGCAGGTGCTGGAGGTGACGTTCGCCGACGGGGTCAAGCAGCGGGTGGCCTGGAACGATGAGCGGCGCTGGGCGCGGTTCGAGTTCGAGCGGCCGGTGAAGGTGGTGTCGGCGGAGCTTGACCCTGATCACAAGATCAACCTCGATACCGACAAAATCAACGACAGCTACACCACCAAGGCCAGTGGCGCGGCCGCACGCCGTTGGACGTCCGACATCGGGGCCGTGTTGCAGGGAATCTACGCCATGCTGGTGACGCTATGAACGGCCTTACGGGAAGGATCGGTTTCGGGGCCTACGCCGGGGCGGCCGTGTCGGCCCTGCAGTGGCGGCTGTTGATTCTCTGGGTGCTGGTGCTGCTTGTTCCCACCGTGATCGTGGCACTGCCGGTGTT
>NZ_DATHFX010000531.1:0-3182 GCF_035317885.1 Pinirhizobacter sp. | reverse complement strand
CGATATTCCAACAGGTGAAACCGCTTACTTTTTCTTCCAGCCTGAAAGCCCTGGCTTTCCGGTTCTGGGACGAGAAAGCCAAGAAGCTGGTGGGTATCCGGCGAATGAGGCAACTTCGAAAGGAACACAGAGAGAAGACTCGGTAGCGAAGCCAGGTGTCCCACGCGAAAACGACATTAGGCCCCCTTGTTGAGACCCCTTCATCGCAAGATTGTCCCGTTGCTCCTGAGCGCCGTAGCGCTGTACTTTGCAGCTGCGGCTTATGGTTTGCACTTTGAAATAAGCCGCTTCCTATTTCCTCGCACGCCCGCTCTCACAGGTAACGCCCCGGAAGCAACTCTCAGCATCAAGAGCAGATCGGGCAATGAATTGCTTGTCCGTCGCTATGGTCAAGCGAGGGTCGGGTGTGTGGTGTTCTTTCCCGGACAACACGGTGCAACTGCGACATATAACCTTGCTAACTACACGACCGCCGGGCTCGCCGTTTTCGCCATAGCCTATCCTGGACAGGACGGCGCATCGGGGCGTACTGAACTGAGCGAGATCGAGGGCCTTGTCGATCAAGCCATCGCCACAGTTGCAAACACCTGTTCGCAGAATCGAACCGTCTTTGTCGGCGTATCGCTTGGGGCCATGCTTGCCGCCTACGCGAGCCATTCAACAAAGCCCGCCGGAGTAGTTCTGCTGTCGGCAGCACCTTCGTTGTCATCAGTCGTTCGCATCCGTTTGCGTTCACATTGGGCTCTTGCGCCGCTCAGCTTGCTGCCGCTGCCGACACTGCTCACGCATGACTACTCGCTTGTCGAGAGCCTAGGGCAACCGCCAAGTGCTCAAGTAGTAATTTTCCAAGGCACACACGACGACCAAACACCGATTCGGCTTCTTTATAGCCCTGATATCCTCTTGACCGGTGTGCGTGTGATAGGTGTGTCCGGCGGCACACATTCCACTACTTTCGTCTTGTCGCAGAAGGCACAGCTCTCAACCATCCTCGAAATGCTTCGAGGCGCTGCTATGTAGAGCGACGGTGCCTTCTTGACCTGCGCTACGTCTAAGTGAAGACGCCTTCATACCCCGATAGATTTGATTCATGTATCCGTCATGTGGCCGTCGCTGTCGCTGCACCTAATGTTGACGGCCACCGGCGCACGTTTGCGACTTGTCTAGCCGAGGTTGCCATGGCCAAGAAAGCGACGTCTGCGCCCACGCGCTCCAACAAGGGAAAACCAGCCACGGCTGCCACCGGTTCAACGAAGGATGTCCGGGGGGCGGGGGACGAACTTCACCAGCAGGCGGGAAACGCCCATCCACCGCTGACCACCCATCAGGGCGTGGCGCTGTCCGACAACCAGAACTCGCTGAAAGCTGCCGCACGCGGGCCGGTGCTGCTTGAAGATTTTATCCTGAGGGAGAAAATTACCCATTTTGACCACGAGCGAATCCCAGAGCGGATCGTCCATGCGCGTGGGTCAGCCGCCCACGGCTACTTCGAACTGGCCACATCTTTAAGTTCCTACACCACCGCCAGGGTTCTGACCGAGGTCGGTGTACGAACCCCCTTGTTTACCCGCTTCTCGACCGTCGCGGGGGGCGCGGGGTCGGTTGATACGCCGCGCGATGTGCGGGGTTTTGCGGTAAAGCTGTACACCAAGGAAGGAAACTGGGACCTGGTGGGCAACAACATCCCGGTGTTTTTCATCCAGGACGCCATCAAGTTTCCAGACCTCATCCACGCGGTAAAGATGGAGCCCGACCGGGGCTTCCCCCAATCAGCCACCGCCCATGACACCTTCTGGGACTTCATCTCCCTCACGCCTGAGTCGATGCACATGATCATGTGGGCCATGTCCGACCGGACTATCCCACGCTCCCTCCGTATGATTGAAGGGTTTGGCATCCACTCATTCCGCCTCGTCAACTCCAAGGGCAAGAGCACCTTTGTAAAGTTTCACTGGCGGCCCAAACTCGGCCTGCAGTCCACCGTCTGGGACGAGGCCGTGAAGCTGGCCGGTGCGGACCCCGACTTTCATCGCCGTGACCTGTTCGAAGCCATCACGGGCGGCAGTTTCCCTGAGTGGGAGCTGGGCGTGCAACTCTTTACCGAGAAGGAAGCCGACCGCTTCCCGTTCGACCACCTGGACGCCACCAAGCTCATTCCCGAAGAGCTAGTTCCACTCAAGATCATCGGGCGGATGGTGCTCGATCGCTGGCCGGACAATTTCTTTGCCGAGACCGAACAGGTCGCCTTTTGCCCGTCCCATCTAGTGCCAGGCATTGATTTCAGCAATGATCCTCTTCTGCAAGGCAGGCTGTTTTCGTACCTCGACACCCAGCTTTCCCGTCTTGGTTCGCCGAACTTCCACCAACTGCCCATCAATGCCCCCAAATGTCCCTTTGCCAACCAGCAGCGTGACGGCCACATGCAGCATCAGGTTCCGAAGGGGCGGGTGGCTTATGAACCGAGTTCCCTTCAGGGCGATTCGCCACGCGAAGATGCGAGAGCGGGATTCCACTCAGTCGCCGCGGAGGAATCAGGCACTCGCGGCCGCATCCGGGCAGAAAGCTTTGCCGACCACTACAGCCAGGCGCGGTTGTTCTACATCAGCCAGACGGCGTTTGAGCAGGCGCACATGGCGTCCGCCCTGGTGTTTGAGCTCTCCAAGGTCGACACGCTTGCCATACGCGAGCTGATGGTTGGCCATCTGCGTCACATTGACGAGGATCTCGCCACCCGAGTGGCGGACGGACTGGGCTTCGATAAAATGCCCAAGGCGCCGCCCGCCAGTGCCCCGGTGGTCAGGATGCAGCCATCGCCCGCCTTGCAAATTATCGGCAAGATGAAAGCCACGCTGGAGGGCAGGGTGGTCGGCATACTCATCAACGATGGCTCGGATGCCAAGGCCATCAACCGGCTGTCAAAGGCAGCCAGGTCTGCCGGTGCCACAGTAAAGGTTGTCGCGCCGAAAGTCGGCGGTGCAACGTTGTCCGATGGGACCAAGCTCCCGGCGGACGGGCAGCTTGCTGGTACGCCGTCCGTCAAGTTCGATGCCGTGGCGGTCGTCTTGTCGGACAAGGGTGCAGCGCAGTTGAGCGGTGAGGCGGCAGCCATCCAGTTTGTCCACGACGCGTTCGGCCACCTCAAGATGCTCGCCCTGGATGATGGCGGCCGTGCTCTGTTCGAT
>NZ_DATHFX010000530.1:0-18678 GCF_035317885.1 Pinirhizobacter sp. | reverse complement strand
CCCGCGGCGTCGTGCAATGACAGCGCGCCGGCACAGACCAGGGCACTGTATTCGCCCAGGCTATGGCCCGAAAGCATGGCAGGCACCGCGCCGTTCATGGACTGCCACACGCGCCACGCCGCGACGCTTGCCGCCAGCAGGGCCGGCTGCGTGTTCTCCGTGCGGTTGAGCTCTTCTTCCGGACCCTGCTGGGACAGCGTCCAGAGGTCGCGGCCGGCGCCGGCGGAAGCTTCGTCGAAGGTCGCCTTCACTTCTGTATGGGCGGCGGCAAGCTCGGCGAGCATGCCCACGGCCTGGGAACCCTGTCCTGGGAATACGAAGGCGAGCGAAGCAGTGGTCATGCGGTAGCCTGGCTGAAGGTCAAAATGCGGATGGTGCCATCGAACGGCCGGATGCGCGAGGGTATGGAGTGCGCATGAGGCCTAAGGAACGGACGCACGAAAACAAGGCGGCGCGTTTCCGCGCCGCCTTGTCGGTCAAACCCAGGCAACGGAGGGCGACAGCCCTCCGCTTGGGATCAATCTTCCTCGACCACCGGGCCTGCGGTCTGGATGACCTTCTTGCCGCGGTAGTAGCCGTCCTTGGTGACGTGGTGGCGCAGGTGCACCTCGCCGCTGGTCGGATCGGTGGACAGCTGCACGGTCTTCAGCGCGTCGTGCGAACGGCGCATGCCGCGGGTGGATGGGGTCTTGCGGCTCTTGGCAACAGCCATGATCGTATCTCCAGCGAAAACTAGCGTTTCTTGAGTTCGCCCAGGACGGCGAACGGGTTATCGGTACGGCCATCCGACGGGGGTTCTTCGTCGGGGACCACCAGTTCTTCGGGCAGCGTGCTGTCCGGATTCACCGGGACCAGCGGCAGCGCCAACAGCAATTCATCCTCGATGACCGCAGCCATGGCCACGCGCCCATCGTCTTCCACCAGCAAGGCCTCGTAACCGGGCGGCAACGCGGCTTCGTCGCGCTCGTCGGTGATCAGGCCAAGACGCGTATCGATGACCACGGGCAACACGAACGGCTCGAGCGTGCGCTGGCAGGTGACCGTCAGGGGCGCGTTCGCATGGATGGCCACATACGCCACCCCGAACTCATCCCGATCGAAATCCACCGTGTAGGCTACCTCGCCGTCCGGCGCCGCGAGAACCTCTACGAGGCGGGTAAGACCCGACACCGGTAAAGATCCTTCGAAGCTGCGCCGCGCCGTCACCATGCGCCACACATCCAGGGACGAGGGCAAAGTCACGGACATAATCGGGAAATGGTAGGCAGCGGGCGCCAGGAAGTCAACTATTCTGAAGCACTTGCAGCCCAGCCACCCCTTGGGTTTTGCAGTGACGACCGCCCTTGCGGCAGACTTGGCCCCTGCCTGACGCCTGGGGCGCGAATTCAGAGGATACACCCGTGAATGTCCCTGCCCCGGCGATCCTCGTCGGCATTTTCGCCGCCCTGCTGCTCGCTGGCGTGGCCGCCATGGTCAGCCAGGGACGGGCGCGACGCCGCCAGCGCACGTTTGCGACGCTGCTCGACCATGCCGACCGCCTGGAGTCGGACCTCAAGGAATGCCGTATCCGCCTGCAGCGCGCCCACGCCATGATGGCCGAGACACCCGACCGCCCGGCCGCCGGCGAACAACAGGCCCGCCATGCGCTCGATTCAGGCTTGCGCGCCCTGCTCCAGCAGCGCATCTGGATTCGCGACGAAGCACCTTCGGCCAGCCAGGCCGACCTCGATAGTGCCGTCCAGGCCCTGGCCAAGGCGCGGCAGCGCATCGAACCGGGCCTGCGCGACCTGGACGAAGCCCAGCATGCGCTGGACCTGGCCGTGCGCGACCATATCCGACCCTCACCCGGTTAGTTCCCGGCCCTACCCTGCACGCCCTGGCCTGTCGCCGCCTGCGCGGCCTGAGTCACGAACATGCATGAGGCGGCGGAGACATCGGGCATCGGCCCTGTTGGCACCTGCGCCAGGTAATAGGCGACACGCTTGCGTCCATCGAAGAGGTCCAGGCGACCGGCCGGCGTCGGCGCTTGCACACGCGAACACAGCGATACCAACCACGGCAGGCGTTCATTCTCGCGGAGTGAGGACTCGTCCACGGCCAGCACGATGGGCGCGCCTTTCGTCACGGCAAGCCCGGCTTCGTCCAGGTGCCAGGCCGCCAGTTGCGGCGCCCGTCCATGCTTTTCATTCAACGGGCTGTCCAGGCTACGAACAGGACGATCCAGCGCGAAGGACAGCTCCGCCGCCAGTTTGAAATTGTCGGCCACGGGGATGGCACCGGGATGGGCGGCCAGCAGCGGCCCCATCGCGGCCGCGGCCTCCTGCCAGCCAGTGAAGTTGGCCGGAAAGGCCTTCCATCCGGCAAGGCGACCGGCACCCGTTGGTGACGAAGCCAGCGCCAGGTAGCCGAAACCGGCAAGCAGGCCCATCGTGGCCAGGCCGGCCGTGGCGATCACCCATCGACGGTCCACCCCTCGCCACAATACCGGGAGCACCGCAAGCAAGGGCAGGTATCCCTGCAGGGGCCAATGTGCCCGGAAGCGCAGGTCGTCGGCAAACAGGCCCAGTACAAACCAGGCCACGATATACGTCACCGACACCGTGGCGATGATATCCCACGGCGCCAGCGCGCGGCGGCGCCACGCCTGCCACGCTGCCCAAAGCAGGCAGCCGTAGAGCAGTGGCGTGCAGGCCACGGCCTGCTCCAGCGGTTGCACCAGTGCATCGGCATGGAATTGCCAGGGATTGCGATTAACCAGTTGGAAGGCCAGGCCCACGCCGGACTCACGAAGGTTGTAGATGGCCATCGGCACCAGGCCCAACGCGGCAATCGCCATGGCCAGCCAAAATCCAGGGCGCGACCATCGTGCGCGGCCACGCGGCGTGAGGGTGAACAGCAACAGGCCCGCGAGCATCGGCATCGCCGCCCGATAGTGCGCCAGCCAGGTGATCGCCAGGCCGATGCCTACAAGGGACCAGTCGACCCACCGATCCCGGTCGAAGGCGCGGACGAGTCCCAGCGTGGCCAGGGTGAAACCCGCAGTCAGGGGCACGTCGGGCATGGCCATGACGCCAAGGCTTCCGGCCAGCGGCAGGACAAGGGTGAGCAAACCCGCCTGCCACGCCTGGCGTCTGTCGCCGACGTGGCGTGCCAGGGCCACCACGAGCCAGGGCAGGCAGGCCCCGACCATGAGGAATATCAGTCGCATGCCCAACAAACCGTGCCCCAGCAGGTGCTCGCCGGCGGCGATCATCCAGGCGGTGAGCGCGGGCAGGTCGCTGTAGCCGACGTCCAGGCGCCGGCTTTCCATCCAGTAAAAGGCTTCATCGACAAAAGGTGACAAGCGCATCGCGATAACGAGCTTGATGACCTGCACCGCAAGGAACGCGACGACGAATGCGTCTCGCCAGCCATCGCGGGCGGCCACTACACTGCTTCGGTCATGGCCCGGGCCCCGGTCCATCCTTACTGGCAGCCTTCCGCGCACATGTCCGCAACCAACCCGATTCGCGACGATACCTTCAAACGCCGGCTCGACGCCGGGCTCGAACAGGTCAACAGCGTGCTGCTGGGCAAACCGCGCCAGGTGAAGCTGGCCTTCACCTGCCTCATCGCCCGCGGCCACCTGCTGCTCGAGGACGTACCGGGCGTGGGCAAGACCACCCTGGCCCATGCCCTTGCGGCAACCTTCGATCTCGATTTCCAGCGCATCCAGTTCACGTCCGATCTCCTGCCGTCCGACATTATCGGCGTCAGCGTGTACGAGCGCGAGGGTGGCACGTTCCGTTTCCACCCGGGCCCGATCTTTACCCGCCTGCTGTTGGCCGATGAAATCAACCGCGCATCGCCGAAAACCCAAAGCGCCCTGCTCGAAGCCATGGCCGAAGGCCAGGCCACGGTAGACGGCGTCACGCATGCCCTGCCCCAGCCGTTCTTCGTCGTGGCCACACAAAACCCGCTCGATCTCGCCGGCACGTTTCCGCTCCCCGATTCCCAGCTCGACCGTTTCATGTTGCGCGTAAGCCTGGACTACCCCGATGCCGCCGCCGAACGTGCATTGCTGTCCGGCGCCGACCGCCGCGACATCCTGGCCCAGCTACAGCCCAAGCTCGATGGCGCGGCGCTGGATATGTTGCACACCCAATCGCTGGCAACGACAGTGAGCCCGGCACTGCTTGATTACCTGCAGGCCCTCCTGGCAGCCACGCGCCGGCACCCTGACATACGCGTGGGCCTGTCTCCTCGCGCGGGACTTTCCCTGCTGGCGGCCAGCCGGGCCTGGGCGCTGGCCAGCGGGCGGGACTATGTCCTTCCCGAAGACATCCAGGCACTGTTCGTGCCTGCCGCCTCGCATCGGCTTATCCCCGGAAAGGGCGCCCATCGCGAAGCCATTGCCCGCGCCATACTGGCGGAAGTCGCGGTCGGATGACCCCCCTTGGGCGGGCATGGTCGGCCGTGCTGCGCAGGGCCGAACGGCGGCTGCCGTCGCTGACACGGCTGCGCAGTCCCGAAGCATTGCCCATCGCGCTGCACCGGCGCCGCATCTACATCGTGCCTACCGGCTTCGGCCTGGGCTTCACGGTGCTCCTGGCGGTGATGGTGCTCGGCGCGCTGAACTATTCGAACAACTCAGCCCTGCTGCTCACCTGCCTCGTCGGAGCCGCCGGTGCCGGCAGCATGCTGGTGGCGTTTCGAACGCTTGACGGTGTTGCCCTGACGGCGATCCGCGCGCAGACCGTCGTGGCCGGCGAAGACGTGCCATTGACGATCGACATCGCCCCGGGGCGGCGCACGCGCAGCTCGCTGCAGATGGACGTCGCCGGCCGGCGCCTGGCTTTCGCCGTCGCTGCGGGTGTACCCATCACGCTGGAACTTGCGCTACCCACCGAACAACGCGGCTACATGGCGATGCCACGGATGCGCCTGTTCACCACGTGGCCATTGGGCATGTTCCGCGCCTGGAGCTGGCTGCACCCCGATCACAAGGTATTGGTGTATCCGCGGGCCGAAGGCTTCGGGCCGCCGCCGCGCGAGCCTTCGCTCGATGATGATCGTGGCCGCCCGCACCCGGGCGACGAGCCGACTGCGCTGCGCATGTACCGGCCGGGCGATCCACGCCGGCAGATCGCCTGGAAGCTCAGCGCGCGGCATGAATTCCTCCTGGTGAAGGACATGGAGCAACCCGCGCCCGAGGCCGAGTGGCGGTTGTCGTGGCAAGCGATGCACGGCATGGACAACGAATCACGCATCGCGCGCCTGGCGCGCTGGGTCAACGAAGCCCACCTCGCCGGCCATCGCTGGAGCCTCGCGTTGCCGGACCGTTTGTTCGATGTCGCCCAGGGCGATGAACATTTCCACCGCTGCATGACCGCCCTCGCACTGCAGCCATGAATTTCCTCTACGCACTCACCCACAAGGTCCGCGAGGCACCGATTTCGGCCGGAACGTTCAACCTGGTCTGCATCACCATGGCGTGCGTGGTCGCCGTCCATGCATCGCATCTGCCGCCGTGGCTCACCCTTCTGCTCGGGGTTGCCCTACTGGCCAGCCATTGGCGGCGGCGACACCGGCCGGGCAAGACGCCCATGTGGTTGAAGCTTCCGCTGACACTGGGTCTACTGGCCGGCATCGTCCTGTGGTACGGCAACCTCTTCGGCCGTGAGCCGGGCAGCGCCTTTGCCGTGGGCCTCTTGGTATTGAAGACGTTCGAATGCGAGACCGCGCGCGATGTGCGCGTGGCCGTCGCCTTCGCCTGCTTCGCGCTGATGGCGGCGTTGCTTTCCGACCAGGGCCTCGTGGTGACCATGGCCGTTGCCCTTGCCATCGTGCCGGCACTGATGAGCCTGCGCTCGCTGGAGCCTGGCCAGGCGCAGCGCACGATCACCCAGGCGGCGTTGCCGTCGCTGGGACTGCTCGCCGCGGCGCTGCCGCTGGCACTGATGGCCTTCCTGTTCGTGCCGCGGCTTTCCGAGCCGCTGTGGGGCGCGCCGGCAGCTGATACGGCGAAACCGGGGTTGTCCTCGAGCATGTCGCCGGGCGACCTCACGGAACTGCTTACCGACGATTCGGCCGCCATGCGCGTGTCGTTCGATGGCGTGGCCCCCCGACCCGACCAGCGCTACTTCCGCGCCTTTGTCATGTGGAATTTCGACGGCCGGCGCTGGGACCATGGCTACGGTCGCCGCGGCGAGGTGGCCGGGTTGCTGCCGCAGGGGCCAGTCGCGACCTATGAAATCACCCTGGAAGCCACCCACCGCCGTACCTTGCCGGCGCTGGACGTGCCCATGGCTGCACCCGAAGGCGCCCGGCTGTCGGCCGACCGTGAACTGTCCTCCAACGACCGCATCGACGAAGTGCGTCGCTACCGCGTGAGCTCAGCGCTGGGCTACGGCCTGCAAGCCGACCTCGATGACAGCACGCGACGCCTGGGCTTGCAGCTGCCGCCCAACTTCGATCCCCGCGCACGTGCGCTGGCCCAGCAGTGGCGCCAGACCTTCGGCCAGAACGACGAAGGCATCGCCCGGGCGGCGCTGGGGCTGTTCCATGATGGCGGCTTCCGCTACACGCTGGCTCCCGTCCCGCTCGGACGCGACAGCATCGACGATTTCCTCTTCAACACCCGCGAGGGATTTTGCGAGCATTACGCGTCGGCCTTTACGTTCCTGATGCGCGCCGCCGGCATTCCGGCACGCGTGGTCACCGGATACCAGGGTGGTTTCTACAATCGCCTGGGGCAATACCTGCTGGTGCGGCAGTCCAATGCCCATGCATGGTCGGAAGTGTGGCTGGCCGGGCGTGGCTGGGTGCGTTTTGATCCCACCGGTGCGGTGCGGCCCGAACGCATCGCAGCCGACGGCACGGCCGCCGGCGACGGCACCGGTCCCTGGTACCAGCCGGCGTGGCTGCAGGCCGCACGCAATCGCTGGGACATCGTCAACCGCTTATGGGCCCAGGGCGTTACTGGCTTTGACGCCCTGCGCCAACGCAGCCTGCTGCAACCTTTCGGCGTGCGTGAAGCACCACCTTCCATGCTGGTGACCATCCTTGCCAGCGGTATTTGCCTTCTGGCGGCCATCGGGCTGGGCTGGGCGCTCTACCGACGCCCGGAAGGCGACGTGGCCCAGCGTGCGCTGGCACGGTTGAAGGCAAGGCTAGTGCGCCGTGGCCTGGCATCGCGGGCCAGCGAGGCGCCTGGGCACTATTTTTCACGCGCGGCCCGTTTTTGGCCTGCACGACGTAAGGAACTGGAAAGTCTGGCCACCCTATACAACCACCTCACTTATGCCCGTAGCGAACCGGCACCTGAACTGGCACGTCGATTCGCAAGGATGGCTAGGGAATTCCGACCGCCGCGCGTGGTCAAATAGCACTGTCCCCGGATCGTCCGCGATCCGCTACCCACAGGGAGTTGAAACCATGTCGATCACCAAGCCGTTGTTGCTCGCGGCGGCCACCGTAACGCTGGGCGCCTGCGCCACGATCCCCAAGCCACTGGAAGGCAACTTCACACCGGTCACCACGGCCAGTGCGCAGCAGGGTGGGGCCGGTGGCACCAAGGTTCGCTGGGGCGGCGAGATCATCAAGACCGAGCCCGGTCCGCAGGAAACCTGCTTCTACATCCTGTCGCAGACCCTCGATAGCCAGGCGCGCCCCTCGGGCGACAAGTCCGATAACCAGGGCCGCTTCGTCGCCTGCCGCGAAGGTTTCTACGATCCGGAAGTTTTCACCCGCGGTCGCGAGATCTCCGTTACCGGCACCATCCATGGCACGGTCTCGCAGAAGGTCGGCGATTTCGACTACGCCTACCCGCGTGTGGAAGCCGACGTGGTCTATCTGTGGCCCAAGCGCGTGGTCTACAACTACCCGCCGGGCTACTACGACCCGTTCTGGGGTCCGGGCTTCGGCCCGTACTGGGGCGGTCCGTATTGGGGTGGGTGGGGTGGCTACGGCGGCTACTACCCGCGCCGCGTGATCGTGGTACCTCGCCCGGTGCCGCGCCGCTAGCGCCATCGGCAAGCGGGGTCAGAGTAATCACTCTGACCCCCAAGCAAAAAAATGCCGGCGAAAGCCGGCTTTTTTTGGTGCAAACCTTTTTGGTTGTCAGCCCGGTGGCCAGGTCATCCGGCGACCGGCAAGCAGATGGACATGCAGGTGGAATACCGTCTGCCCACCGTCTTCGTTGGTATTGATCACGGTGCGATAGCCGTTCTTTTCAAAGCCCTGCTCCCTGGCATACCGCGCGGCGGCCAGCAGCAGCTTGCCCAACAGCACGGCATCGTCCGCGGTGGCATCGCTTAAGGTGGCGATGGCCCGCTTCGGGATGAACAGCACGTGCACCGGAGCCTGCGGGTTGAGGTCGCGGAAAGCCAGCACGTCGTCGTCTTCGTAGACGATGTCGGCGGGGATTTCGCGACGGACGATCTTGGCGAAGATGGTATCGGTCATGTCAAGGGTTTTCCGATGAAGTCAGGAGCCCAGCACCTGGCGGGTGCCAAAAGCATGGGCCAGCGTGCCACGGTCGACGAACTCCAGCTCGCCGCCCAGCGGCACGCCATGCGCAAGGCGGGTGACGCGGATGCCAGCAGCGCGCGCCAGCTGGCCCAGGTAATGCGCGGTGGCCTCACCTTCGACGGTGGGATTGGTGGCCAGGATCATCTCCTCTATCTCGCCCTCGCCCAGGCGCTGGGCCAGCATCGGCAAACCCAGTTCCTCCGGTCCCAGGCCATCGAGGGGCGAAAGACGCCCCAGCAGGACGAAATACAGGCCGCGATAGCCGGTGGCCTGTTCGATGGCAACGAGGTCCGACGGCGACTCCACCACGCACAGCACGTGCTTGTCGCGGCTGGCGCTGGCGCACACCGGGCACACCGGTTCCTCGCTGAAAGTGCGGCAGCGGCTGCAATGGCCGACATCGCGCATGGCGGCCTCGAGCGCCGCGGCCAGGCGGAAACCGCCCTGCCGTTCACGTTCGAGCAGATGGAAGGCCATGCGCTGGGCGCTCTTGCCGCCGACGCCAGGCAGGCAGCGCAGGGCGTCGATCAGCTCGGCAAGGAGTCGGGAACTACTGCTCATGGGAAGATCAGAACGGCAGCTTCATGCCGGCCGGCAGGTTCAGGCCGGCGGTGACGCCGCCGAGCTTGTCCTTGCTCACCTGGGCGATCTTGTTCACCGCGTCGTTGACGGCGGCGGCGATGAGATCTTCGGTCATTTCCAGGTCGTCGGCAACGAGCTTCGGGTCGATCTTCACCCGGCGGACCTCGTGCGCGCCGGTCATGACCACGGTGACCATGCCGCCACCGGCACTGCCGGTGACTTCCATGCGGGCGATTTCTTCCTGCGCACGCTTCATGTCTTCCTGCATGCGCTGGGCCTGCTGCATCAGCTGACCGATTTGTGCCTTCACGTCATTGCTCCAGGGGCTTGATGGATTGGGGTATGACACGCGCACCGAAGTCGCGCTGCAGTGCCTGTACCACGGGATCGTTGCCGATGGCGTCGACGGCATCGGCCTGGCGCGCATCGCGCATCTGCGCGGCGCGCTCGGCCGGCGTCTCGCCTGCGGCGTGGTCGGCGACGAAGCGCAGGCGGATGCGCCGCCCCACGGCCTTGGTGAGCCGCTCCTCCATCTGGCCGGTGAGCGGTTCCACGGCCAGATGCATGTAGGCGGGCTTCAGTACCAGGGTCATGATTTCGCCGTCGACTCCGCGCATCGACGCGTTCTGCGCCAACTGGCCCAGGGGCCCGCGGAGGTTGGCTCGCTCAATCAGCGTATGCCAGTCGGGAATCTCGCCGTCGGCGGCCACGGAAGATACCGGCGCGGACACGCGTGGCGGTGGTTGGGGGTCAGAGTAATTACTCTGACCCCGGCTCGCTGGCGCCGAAGCCTGCGGCGCACGAGTGTCTGCCGCTGATGCCGGGGCCGCTGCCTGATTGCCCCGGGATGCACCGCTACGGCCACCGGTGGTATCGCTGGCTGGCATCGCCGGCGCGCGGCGCGGCGCGGGTGCGGCTTCGCCTTCGGCCGGGGCAAACGCCAGCATGCGCAGCAAGGTCATTTCAAAGCCGGTGCGCGCATCAGGGGCGAGGGTGAGGTCGCGGCGGCCGGTGGTGGCGATCTGGTAGTACAGCTGGACATCTTCGGCCGACAGGCGTTCGGCCAGCGCGGCTTCGGCAGCTTCCTCCAGCCCGTGGCCCGCCACCAGCTGCGTCAGCTGGAGCCGGTGCAAGAGGCCTGCGATGTCGTCAAGCACGCCTGCGAAATCCGGCGAGAACGAGGCGATGCGATCGCACTCGGCCATCAGCGCATGGCCATCGTTGGCCGCCAGCGCTTCGAGCAGGCCTACCACCTGGCCGCGATCGACGCTGCCCAGCATGGCGCGCACGTCCGCCGCCTTGAGCGCGCCTGCGCCATAGGCAATGGCCTGGTCGAGCAGCGACAGGCCGTCACGCATCGAGCCGTCGGCTGCGCGGGCGATTTCATCCACGGCCTCATTCTCGAAGGCAATGCCCTCGGCACCGAGAATATGCAGCATCTGCCCGCTGATCTGGTCGGGCAACATGCGCTTCAAATTGAACTTCAGGCAGCGCGAGAGCACCGTCACCGGGAGTTTCTGCGGGTCGGTGGTGGCCAGCAGGAACTTCACATGCGGCGGCGGTTCTTCCAGCGTCTTGAGCAGCGCGTTGAACGCTGGCTTGGACAACATGTGCACCTCGTCGATCAGGTACACCTTGAAGCGGCCGCGGGAAGGCGCGTACTGCGCGTTCTCGATCACCTCGCGGACGTCGTCCACGCCCGTGTTGCTGGCGGCATCGATTTCAAGAAGGTCGACGAAGCGGCCGGCGTCCACCGCGGTGCATACGGCGCACTCGCCGCAGGGATCGGACGATTCCCCGCGTTCGCAGTTGAGCGACTTGGCGAATATGCGCGCGATGGTGGTTTTACCGACGCCGCGGGTACCGGTGAAAAGGTAGGCATGGTGCATGCGCCCGGATTCGAGCGCATTGGTGAGCGCGCGGACCACGTGTTCCTGGCCCACGAGTTCGGCGAATTTACGGGGGCGCCACTTGCGCGCCAGAACCTGATAACTCATGCCTTCACTACCTTGGGGCGACAGTGGATTGTGCCAAGGAGTGGCTTGGGATGCGAACGCCCAAAAGGTGGCAGCCCTGCCAGCCACACCCCGGCACCCGAATCATTCGCTACCGTTGCTTCCTTCCGGACCTGGCGGAGTTTACGAACTATCGTCGCGGGGGGACCGTCAGGGCCACCGTAATTGGGCCAATCGATGTTGGCGGAGAGAGAGGGATTCGAACCCTCGATACGCTTTTAAGGCGTATACACACTTTCCAGGCGTGCTCCTTCAACCACTCGGACACCTCTCCACGCACGCTTGACGCGTCTTCCCTGCCCGCTTCCGTGCCGGCAAAGAAGCGGAATTGTAATGACACGCGGCACGGGGCACAAGGCGGACCTAGCCGGCATCCACCCTCGGCGGCAGCGGATCGGGCAGTAAAAGGGAATCACCCGGGTGGGCGATGCGCCAGCCCAGGGCCTGAAGCTTCCGCCCGTCGTCCTCGGAACCGTAATGGTAGGCCACCATGCGCGCGCGGAGGTCCGCGTCGTACTCGCGCACCAGGTCGTCGGCGCCGCTATGCGAGGGATTGCCGACCAGCCCGCAATCGTGCGCGACCAGCTCGCCATGTGCGGCAACCACCGCCAGCGCCTCGGGGATCGGGCGCGTATCGCCGGTGTAGATGAAGCTGCCATGCAACGCCAGGCCGTACGAGGTACCCGCGCGATGGTGCCGCGTGGCGAAAACATCGAACCAATGCCCTTCATGCCAGAAGCCGCGCGAGCATGGCACCAGGCTGAACGCTTCCCACCAGTTCACCCCGCCTTCGGCCAGCACGCCCGGATAGTCGGCCATGCGTCCCTGCAACCAGGGCACAAGGCTTGCGTGCACGAACAATTTGCAGCGGCCACGCCATGCCTCGTCGAACCACAACCGGAAGAACAGGCGCTCCAGGCCGCCGATGTGATCCAGATGCACGTGGGTGATATAGATCGCCGCCGGCGGCGTGCCGTAGGCCGCCTGATAGCGGTCCAGGGTATCCGGGCCGCAATCGATCAGGAGTTGCGGCCGGCCGTCCTGTTCCACGACAGCGGAGGACGAACCCAGTTCCACCGCGTGGGCGGCACCGGTACCCAGGAAATGCAATTGCCAGCTCATGCGCCCAGGGTCCGTTCGTAGTGATACACCAGGGGCTTCCACACCCCGCTGTCGAAGGCGTCCTGGCCCGAACGTGCCGCGCCCACCTTCAGCAGTGAACGGCGAAGCCTGTCGAGGTTGTCCTGCTGCCACGACAAGTGTGGAGCGCGCAGGCGGCCGCGGTCGAAGTCGATGAGATACAAGCCTTCGGGATTGACCAGGATATTGTGGGCGTTCAGATCCGCATGCCACACACCCTCGCGGTGGAAGCGCGCCACCAGCGCACCCACCTGTCCGGCAAGTTCGGTATCGAGCGCACCGGCCGCGACTTTTTCTGCCAGGGTCAACGCGCACGGAATGCGCAAGGTAACCAGGTCGCCGCTGTAACGCAGGCCGTGCCGGGCAAATCCCGCTGCAAGCGGGGCTGGCACCGGCAGCCCCCGGGCCAGGAGGTGCGCCAGCAAACGGAATTCCCGGAAACTGCGCGTGCGGTCGGCACCGAACCACAGGTAGCGGTCGCCCAGGAGGTTAGCCACCATGCCGCCCCTCCGGTAATGGCGGAGCACCGCTTCGCCAGCGTCGGTGCGCACGATGCTCACGCCTCCGCGGCCGCCGGCGGCCGACGCCAGTGCACCCTGGCCCTGCCACCAGGCCGGCTCGAACCAGCGGCGATCCACCGCCGGCACCAGGCCTGCGTCGAAGACGATTCCGCCGCCCTGGTCGGCAAGCACGCGCTCGTCTGTCATCATCATCGACTGCACCGTTCGATCCGCCGCCACTGTCACCGGAAGGTGAGTCTAGCAATGCCAAGCCCCGTCAACGCAGTCCCCGGCAGCCTTTGCCTGCTTCGCACCTCGGCCATCGGCGATGTCACCCACGTGGTGCCGCTGGTGCATACCATCCAGGCCGCCTGGCCGGCCACCTCGATCACCTGGATCGTCGGCAAGCTCGAACGGAAGCTGGTGGGTGACCTTCCCGGCGTGGAATTCATCACTTTCGACAAGGGCAAGGGCCGTCAGGGCATGGGCGAGGTACGCCAGGCACTGGCCGGGCGCCATTTTGATGCACTGCTGCACATGCAGGTGGCGCTGCGCTCGAACATCCTTTCATGGGCGGTGAAGGCCACGCGCCGCATCGGCTACGACCACGCACGCTCGAAAGACCTGCACGGCCTGTTCGTCAACGAACGCATCCCCTCGCGCACCGGCGAGCACGTGCTCGACGCCATGGGCAGCTTCATCGAGCCCCTGGGGCTGAAGCAGACCCAGGTGCGGTGGGATATTCCCATCGACGAGGAAGCCCATGCGTGGGCGGCCGAACAATTGCCGGGCGACGAGCCATCGCTGCTGGTGAGCCCGATGTCCAGCCACACCGTGCGCAACTGGCTGCCCGAACGCTATGCCGCGGTGATGGACCATGCACACCAGCGCGGCTTCCGGGTGCTCCTTACCGGCGGCCCTTCGGCGCCTGAGCGGGAGCTGGCCGACCGCATCCTTGGCAAGGTCAGGCACGCTCCGGTCGACCTCACCGGCCGGGACACCCTCAAGCGCTACCTGGCGTTGCTCGCGCGCGCGCCCATGCTGCTAACACCCGATTCGGGCCCCATGCACATGGGCAATACCGTGGGCACGAAGATCCTGGGCTTGCATGCGGCCAGCAACCCGCATCGTTCCGGGCCGTATTCCGACCGGCGCTGGTGCGTGGACAAGTACGATGCCGCCGCGAGGAAATTCCTGCGCAAGCCGGCGAGCGACATCCCCTGGGGGACGAAGATTGAATTTCCCGGCGTCACGGACCTCATCGAGGTCGATGAAATGATCGACCGTTTCGAGGCGTGCCGGGAATTCCTTGGGCTTTAGGCCTTACTTGGCGCGGTAGTCCTTGTAGGACTTCTCTTCCACCAGTTGTGAGCCCAGCTTCAGGTTGATCTCGCGCTTGATCGCGGCGCGTTCGTCGTTCTCGAAATACACCGACCGCGCCAGCTTGATGAAGGCGGCATCGAATTCCTGCGCCGATTCCTTCACCCGGATCTCGTCTTCGATGTCCCACAGCCGCTCGTTCACGGCAAGCAGCCGTGCACGCTCGGCCGAGATATCGGTCTGCGACGCAGGCGCGTTGCCCCAGGTGGCGTTGAGCAGCTCCAACTCGTTGCGCACGTTGGCAAGCTTGGCCGCATCGTCGATGCGCTGGGATTTGATTTCCAGGATGGTGATCTTGTCGATCAATTCGCCGAACGAGACGGGGGTTTCGATGAGGCTCATGGCCATGTCCTTGGGAGCGTAAGGCGGCAAGGGTAACAAGCGATACAGGGCCTTGTCGCCCACGCGACACCACCGTCACGCCGTTTTATTCACCTTGGGTCCGCCACCGCCATGGAGCGACCGATGCAAAGTCCGAATATCCCTGAAAAGCCCGGCTTTACTCCGGCCAGGCCCGACGAGAAACCCAGCGCGCCAAAACCCGAGGTCCCGACCCCCGGCCCGGATGTACTACCTGAGGAGCAGCCCATCCACCCGGACAATCCCGAGGCGCCGGGCACGCGAGAGCCGCCGGATCCCGGCGTGGAGCAAGCGGCGCTGATCGCCCGTATTCCTTAATAAAGAAAAAGCCGCCCCGAAGGGCGGCTTTCTCATCGCGTCCCTGCAGGTCACGCGCCTTAGGCAGCCTTGGCGGTATCGCCCAGGCGATGCTCGATCGTGGCGCCGGTGCGGATCTCAATCTGGCGCGGCTTCATCGCCTCGGGCACTTCGCGCTTGAGGTCGATGGTGAGCAGGCCATTGAGGATGCTCGCACCCGCCACGCGCACGTGGTCGGCCAGTTCGAAACGGCGGTTGAACGGACGGTAGGCAATACCGCGGTGCAAGTATTCACCCTCGGCTTCGACCTTCTTCTCGCCCGTGACGATCAAGAGGTTCGGCTGCTGGGTGATGGAGAGGTCACCTTCAGCGAAGCCTGCCACCGCCATGGTGATGCGGTAGGTGTCCTCGCCGGTCTTGAGCGTGTCGTACGGCGGCCAGTTGTCGTTGGGCTGGGCGCGATTGGCGGTCTCGAGCAAGTCGAACAGACGGTCGAAACCGATGGAAGAACGGTACAGCGGGGCAAAATCGACGGTACGCATGTTGGTCGCATCCTCTACTTGAGCAATGGAAAGTAAAAGCCCCTCATGGGGCTACGCTTGCCGGCCCCGAAGGCACCGGCATCGGCTATTTATGTGCGGCTGCGTGGGTTTCAAGGGCGCTTGAGGCGACGCGCTGGATGCAAGCTGAAGTGATGCACATCTGTAACATCGGTCGAATCGCCTAGTCGCGCACTGGAAGGGTGTTTGGACGCCCGTAAATTCTTGCGCTTTGGCATTTTTTCGCAGCCCATTGCGGCGCCTTGCTATCCCACCGGCACCCGTCAAGGCATGCTCATAAACGGCAAATTCTTGCGATATTCGCAAGGGCGCCGCTAGACCTTCCGGCAAGTCGCGGCCCTTGCTGGCGCAGGCGTAGAACGGTATGTAACCAAGCTGCTGGTGCCCTCCCATGGACATGCCGGTTCGCCGGTCCATCACGATGGACTGGGACAACTTCCATCCCGCCCGCACCCAGGGCCTGACCCACGATTTCGTCGACCACCCCTTGCTGGCCCCCGACGAGCTTGCCCAACTGGGCAAGCGCTGCCGCGGCACCACGCGCTGGTTCTCGTTCAACAACCAGGCCACGCCAGGGTCGAACTTCGATGAAGTGGGCAAGCTGTTTCCCAACAACCGCTCGATCGTCGACTCCATCCACGACATCAGCAACGCCAAGGCATGGGTGCTGCTGCGGCACATCCAGGCGGACCCGGTATACCGCACCCTGATCGACGAGGCGATGGATCCCGTGCGCGATCGCCTGGAGGCAATCGACCCGGGCATGTACTACCGTGCCGGCTGGATCTTCGTTGCCTCGCCGCACACCGTTACCCCGTACCACATCGATCGCAACAACGGCCTGCTGTTGCAGGTGCGTGGGCACAAGACGCTGTACGTTTGGGATCCGGATGATGAATACGTATGCAGCGAGCGGGCGCGGGCAACCTTCCATGCGCGCCACGACCTCGCCCTGGTGCAATGGCGCGAGGAATTCCGCGAGCGCGCGCACCGGTACGACCTGGCGCCCGGCACCGGCGCGTACATCCCGATGACGTCGCCGCACATGGTCGAGACACTCGACGAGTCATCGATCACGGTGAGTTTTACCTACAGCACGGACTCGACGCGACGCGAATCGATGATGCACTTCGCCCATGAGCTTGCCCGCCGTGCACACGTCACCTTGCCGCCGGTTGGCAGCGACCCACTGTCCGACAGTGCGGCCTACGCGTTGACTGCGCTGTCGGTGGCGGTGCACGGCCCCGGCAGCCATCCACCGGCCTGCCCGTCGCTTGCCCATCGCACGCCGTACGCCGTGGCGGACTGAATCTCCTCAACCAGGACGTTTCGCACCGGGCGTCCTGGCCCGTAGCGTGACCTCCAAGACATCAACGCCTAGCGGCGTTCCCTTGCTGAAGGGTTCCGGGGGCGTTAGCTCCAGTTGCATGGCGTCGGGCTGGCGGGCGACATCGCGCTCAACGTGCGCAGTCACCGACTGCTTGCCCTGCCCCGCTGGAAGCACCAGCGCCTGTGCATGTCCGTCCACCACCAACTCCACGGTTCTGGGCGAACGCGATGCAGCGTAACGAACGATCACCTCGTAGCGACCCTCATCGAGTGAGGCATGCCACCGTAACTTGTACACGGTATCCGGATCTTCATACCCGTAACCGTTGTAATTGAGAAACTTCTCGGCGTCGGCTCCAGGTAATGTCACCACGCCATTCACCGGGGCGCGTACATCCTTCGGGATGACACGCAAGGGCTTGACCAGCGACAGGGCGATCACGGGCTCGAATGCCTTAGCCGCCTGCCCGTCAAGCAAGCTACCGGCCTGGATATCCAGCCCATCGTCCGCATGCGTGGCTTCGACGGCAACGGCCGGCGAATCACCAAGCACCCGCATATTGCCAAACGGGGATCCGACGACACCCGGAAGATGCAACACGCCATCGGCCGGCGGGTGGTCGATGAAAAGGTAAACCGTGTCGCGCCCCATCGTGGCATGGCCGAAATCGAGCTTGCCTAATGGTGACGCCCGCGTGCCATACACCGCTTCGCTGTTGGTTTTCATCCATGCGCCGATACCGCGCAGCACGTCGGCTTCGAACGGCACCACGCTGCCGTCACCCTTCGGACCGATGTTCAGGATGTAGTTTCCGCCCGCACTGACCACGCGCACCAGGCGGGAAATATTCTCGCGCACCTTCGCCTGCACGTCGCCGCGTTGCTGCCAGCTGCGGTAGCCCCACGTTTCGGGGAACATCGACGCCGGCGACTGCCAGGGTTCTTCGACGCGAACCTCGGGCTCGGCGTTGTCGCCCATCACGGTGAAATCGCCTTGGTGGTTCCACACCCGGCCCGAGACCATGGTCTGCGGCTGCAGCGCGTGTACCGTTTCTTCAAAGTGCCGGCTTTGCGCCGCCGTGGGCTTGCCCATGTCGAACCAGATCTCGGCGATCGGCCCATAGTTGCCCAGCAATTCCTTCAGCTGCGCCACGTTGAAGGCTTCCTGCCCCGCCGTGATCGGATTGCTGTTGCCCTCGATATAGGTGTTGCCACCCGGATGGTGCCAATCGATCGTGGAGTAATACACACCGAAGGCCAGCCCTTCCTTCTTGCAGGCCTCGGCCAGCTCCTTCACGACATCGCGCTTGAACGGCGTGGCGTCGACAATGTTGTAAGGCGTGACGCGCGTATGGAACATGTTGAAGCCATCGTGGTGCTTGGACGTAATCACGATGAATTTCATGCCGGCAGCCTTCGCTAGCCTGGCGATGGCATCGCCGTCGAAGTCCACCGGATTGAACGAGGCCGCGGTGGCGGCATAGGCCGCGCCGTCGATATTCCCGTTGGCGAGGATCTGCTCGCTATAGCCGTTGTCGATGCGCTTGCCCCGCCACTCGCCGCCCAGGGCGGAGTACAGCCCGAAATGGATGAACATGCCAAAGCGACGGTCCTGCCACTGGGCAATGGTGGCAGCGCTCGGCCGGTGGGTGCCCAGCGGGCGGGGGACGTCCTGCACGGTAGTGGAAGCAGCCACGGCATGGCAGCACAGGGCAAGGAGGGAAGCGGCGACAGCCGCGCGAACGGTGTTCTGCATGATTCATTCCGGTCGTGGAAAGGCGCTCGCTTACGTCCCTCAACGCGCGAACGATAGGGAGTGTGTCCAGCACGTGCCGTCTTGGCAACCCCTTCTTGTCGTGCCGACGGGTGATAATCGGCCAACTTAGCCCTAAGCCTCGCCCTTCCATGAGCCAGAACAGCCATCGCGTCCACGGCCTTGCAGGAGACGACCTCGAACCGGACTGGCCCGCGCTCACCCTGGATGAACTCATTGCGCTAAGCACG
>NZ_DATHFX010000529.1:0-2541 GCF_035317885.1 Pinirhizobacter sp. | reverse complement strand
TTCCGCGCGGTGTCGTGCCAGGCGGCGCACGCGCGCCGCTTCATGAAGAAAATCAGTGTCACAAGGATAGGTGAAGAAGTGTTCATCGATGTCGAAGCCAATGCATTCCTGCACCATATGGTGCGCAATATCGTCGGTTCGTTGCTGTTGGTCGGTCGCGGTGAGCAACCGGTGGAATGGATGGGGCAACTCCTGGCCGCAGGCGATCGCGAGCGCGCCGGCCCCACCGCGCCTGCCACCGGACTCACCTTCCTCGGCCCGAAATACGAAGCCCACTGGGGCCTGCCCGAACAGGTAACGCTGGCATGACCCGCATCAAGTGCTGCGGCATGACCCGCCTGGACGATGTCCAACTGGCTGCCCGGCTGGGTGCGGATGCGGTCGGCTTCGTCTTCACCCGGCGCAGCAAGCGCTTCATAGAGCCGGAAGCCGCTGCCAGCCTGCGCGCGTCCTTGCCGCCCTTCGTCGATGCGGTAGCCCTGTTGATGGACGACGAACCGGCATGGGTGGCGCATGTGATCGACGTGGTGCAGCCGGACCTCGTGCAATTCCACGGCGAGGAAACCGACGACTTCTGCACGGGTTTCGGCAGGCGTTACCTCAAGGCCATCGCCATGGGCGATGGCGCTGCCGCCCTGCACAAGCTCCATGCCTATCCCGGTGCCGCCGGCCTGCTGCTCGACGGCCATGGCCTGGGTGAGCCGGGGGGTAGCGGCCGCGCCTTCGACTGGTCGTTGATGCCGAAGGATTTTCCCCAGCCGTTGATTCTGGCGGGCGGGCTCGACGCGTCGAACGTGGCCCGCGCCATCGCCGTGGCCCGACCGTGGGCAGTGGACGTGGCCAGCGGCATCGAGTCGTCCCCCGGGGTGAAGGATGCCGCTAAGATGGAACACTTCATCGCCGCCGTCCGGCGAGGTCAAGGCGCCTGAACCCCCGGGTGCCCCAGCACAGGTATCGCATGAATTCCCAGATCGATTTCCACGCTTATCCCGACGCGCATGGTCGCTTCGGCGACTACGGCGGCATCTACGTGGCCGAAACGCTGATGGCGCCCCTGGCCGAGCTTACGGCGGCGTACGAGCGCCTGCGCAAGGATCCGGCCTTCATCGCCGAACTCGACCGCGACCTTAAGCATTACGTGGGCCGACCCAGCCCCATCTACGAAGCCGAACGCCTCACCCGCCATGTCGGCGGCGCACGCATCGTGCTCAAGCGCGAAGACCTCAACCACACCGGCGCCCACAAGATCAACAACACCGTGGGCCAGGCCCTGGTGGCCCGGCACATGGGCAAGACGCGCATCATCGCCGAAACCGGCGCCGGCCAGCACGGCGTGGCCAGCGCCACGGTGGCCGCTCGCCTGGGGCTGAAGTGCGTGGTGTACATGGGCGCGGTGGATATCGAGCGCCAGAAGATCAACGTCTACCGTATGCGTCTGCTCGGCGCTGAGGTGGTGCCGGTGACGTCCGGTTCGAAGACGCTCAAGGATGCCCTGAACGAAGCCATGCGCGACTGGGTCACCAACGTTGCGGACACCTTCTACATCATCGGTACGGTTGCAGGTCCCCATCCGTATCCGCAGATGGTGCGTGACTTCAACGCCATCGTCGGCCGCGAGGCGCGCGCGCAGATGCTCGAAAGCTACGGCCGCCTGCCCGATGTCATCACCGCCTGCGTGGGCGGCGGTTCCAATGCCATCGGCCTGTTCCATGCGTTCCTCAACGACAAGGACGTACGCATCGTCGGCGCCGAGGCCGCGGGCCACGGCATCGAGACCGGCCAGCATGCCGCGTCGCTGTCCGCGGGTCGCCCGGGCGTGTTGCACGGCAACCGCACCTATGTGCTGGCGGATGAAAACGGCCAGATCACCGAAACCCATTCGGTGTCCGCGGGCCTGGACTACCCGGGTGTCGGTCCCGAGCACGCTTTCCTCAAAGACGCCGGCCGCGCCCAGTACGTCGGCGTCACCGACGATGAAGCCCTAGAGGCCTTCCACCTGCTGGCGCGCACCGAGGGCATCCTGGCGGCGCTTGAATCCAGCCACGCCATCGCCCAGGCCATGAAGCTGGCGCGCGAGCTGCCCAAGGATGCCCTGGTGCTGGCCAACCTGTCCGGCCGCGGCGACAAGGACGTACACACCATCGCCGCACGCGAGGGGATCGAACTGTGAGTGACAACCGACTGGACCGCCGGTTCGCCGAACTGAAATCGAAGGGCCGCACCGGACTCATTCCCTTCATTACCGCCGGCGACCCCTCGCCCGATGGCGTGGTCGCGCTGATGCACGCCTTGGTGAGTAGCGGTGCGGACGTCATCGAACTGGGCGTGCCTTTCTCCGATCCGATGGCCGACGGCCCGGTGATCCAGCACGCGGACGAACGCGCGCTGGTGCGCGGCGTCGGACTCATGCAGATCCTCGGTTGGGTCGCCGAATTCCGCACGCGTGACGCGACCACACCCGTCGTGCTGATGGGATACCTCAACCCGATCGAGATCCACGGCATGGAGCGCTTCGCACACGAGGCGCGCGAAGCCGGCGTT
>NZ_DATHFX010000528.1:0-3481 GCF_035317885.1 Pinirhizobacter sp. | reverse complement strand
GATGGCCGTAGTAGCGCGGCGGCGGGCGATGGCCGTAGTCGCGGTGGTCGTAACCGCGATGATCATAGCCGCGACGGTCATTACCACGGCGGTCGTCACCACGGCGATCGTTACCCCGGTGGTCGTTGCCCCGGCGATCGTCATGGCCATTGCGGTCACGGTCGTGCCCAGGCGGCTGGGCGAATGCCGACAGGCTCGCGCAGCCAAGGGCGACAGCAGCGGCGATGCGGGTAAGTCGGTTCATGGCCATTCCTCCGGTAAAGCCCGATGCCTTTCCTGAAACTTTCGAAAGGGCGGGCGGCAGCTGCAATGTAGGGTGACGAACCTGAACGACGGGGGTGGAAAGCGAGGGTACCGTCGCTTTTGTTCAGCTTCCGGAAGGGCGTTCGAAACGGAGCGCCGTGGGGCGCCCAGGAAGGTCCAGGGCGACCACGCGTTCGGGAGCGCTGGCGATCACTTTGCCGTCACGGATCACCGCCAGACGCGCGGCCTTGAGGCGTATCGCCTCCACGGTATCTGCCGCCTGTAACAACACCATGTCCGCCCGCTTGCCTACCTCGATGCCATGATCATCCAGGCCCATCACTCGGGCTGCATTGGAGGTAACCGCGTCAAAGCAGGCGCGCGTGCCGTCGCGGCTAGTCATCTGCGCCACGTGCAGGCCCATGTGGGCAACGTCGAGCATGTCGGCCGAACCCATCGCATACCAGGGGTCCATCACGCAGTCGTGGCCGAACGCCACGTTGACGCCCGCGGCCATCAACTCGGGAACGCGGGTCATGCCGCGGCGCTTGGGGTAGGTATCGTGGCGGCCTTGCAAGGTGATGTTGATCAGCGGGTTGGCAATCGCGTGCACCTGGCTTTCCGCGATCAGCGGAATCAGCTTGGAAACAAAATAGTTGTCCATCGAATGCATGGACGTAAGGTGCGAGCCGGTGACACGGCCCTGCAGGCCCGTGCGCATCGTCTGCGCCGCCAATGTCTGGATATGCCGTGACATGGGATCGTCCGTCTCGTCGCAGTGCATGTCCACCATCAGGCCACGTTCGGCTGCCAGTTCGCACAGCCAGCGGATCGACTCGGCGCCGTCGGCATCCGTGCGTTCGAAGTGCGGGATGCCACCGACCACGTCAACGCCGCGATCGAGCGCGCGCAGAAGGTTCTCCTTGGCGTTCGGCGAGCGCAGCAGGCCGTCCTGGGGGAAGGCCACCAGCTGCAGGTCGAGATAAGGAGCTACGCGCTTGCGTACCTCCAGCAAGGCATCGACAGCCAGCAGTCGATCGTCGCAGACATCCACGTGGCTGCGGATGGCACCGATGCCTTGCGCCACGGCCATGTCGCAATAGGCCATCGCGCGCTCGATGAGCGCATCGACCGTGAGGGTGGGCTTGAGCTCGCCCCACAAGGCGATACCCTCCAGCAGCGTGCCGGAGATATTCATCCGCGGCAGGCCCAGCGAGAGCGTGGCATCCATATGGAAATGCGCATCGACGAAGGGCGCACTCACCAGCCGGCCATGCGCGTCGATTTCCTCGGTAGCCGAATTTTCCAGTGCGGGTCCGAGGTGCGCGATCACGCCATCGCGGATACCGATGTCGATGCCCGACCGGCCATCGGGAAGGTTGGCGCCGCGCAGGATGAGATCCATCAAATTCCCCCTAACAGATCAATCGACGCGGCAGAACACCGCCTTCAGGTACCGGCCTTCGGGTACCGGGGCGGCAACCGGGTGGTCCGCGCCGGCGCCGGACACTTCCAGTACCTGGATGCTGCGCCCGGCATTGAGTGCCACGCGGCGCAGCATCTCCAGGAAGTCGCCTTCCGAGACCAGGCCGGTGCACGAGCATGTAAGCAGGATGCCGCCCGGCGCGATCACGTCCAGCGCGGTGCGGTTCATCGCGAAGTATTTCTTTAGCGCGGGAACCACCTGGTTGCGGTCGCGGGTGAGCTTGGGCGGGTCAAGCACGACGGCATCCCACATTCGGCCTTCCGCGATCGCCGCGCGCAGCCATTCGAACACGTCGCCTTGCTCGAACGTGGCCTGGACGTTGTTGAGCGCGGCGTTGCCGCGCGCGATGTCCAGGATGGCGGCGTCGGCATCCACGCCCAAGGCATCGAGCGCGCCGCCGGCCATTGCGTGCACGGCGAAGCCGCCGGCGTTGCAGCACAGGTCGAGCACGCGCTTGCCACCGGCCAGGCGCGCGAATGTCGCGCGGTTGTCGCGCTGGTCGGCGAAGAAACCTGTCTTGTGGCCCAGGCCCGGCGCTGAGCGAAAGCGCAGTCCGTGTTCGTGTACCTCCACCGGCTCCGGCGCATCGCCGCTGCGGCAATCGAAGGATTCCTGCTTCTGCACGTGCTGTTCGGCGAACCAGTACAGCGAGCTTGCCGGGAAGCATTCGCTGAGCGTGGCGTGGATGGCCTCGCGGAAGCGCCACATGCCGGCGGCGAAATATTCCACCACCAGGGAATTGGCGTAGCGGTCCACCACCAATCCGGATAACCCGTCGCCTTCGCTATGCACCACCCGCCAGGCGTCGCTTACGTCATCGAGTGACAGCAGCTCGCGCCGCAGCGCCACGGCCTTGCGGATGCGCGCCGCTATCCAGGCGTCGTCGATGGCTTCGTAGCCATTGCCCAGCACGCGCAGCGCGATCCGTGCATGCCCGTTCCAGAAGCCTCGGCCAACGATGTTGCCGCGGCTGTCGGCGATGTCCACCACGGTGCCAGGCGGCAGGCGGGCGTCGGGCTTGTGTACCTGGGCCGACCACACCCAGGGATGGCCGGGCGCGCGGTCGGATTTAAGGCGGATCACGGGGAGTGCGGGATTATCCATCCACGCATGATAGCCGACCCTCTAGCGCAGCTTGAGGATCAGCCAGGACACCGCCGCCAGCAGGTTGATGCCTACGCGCGAGGATCCGCCCCCGCCGAGCCAGGCGCCCCAGCCATAGGTGCCCACGTGGTAGTCGATGCCGATGTGCGCGCCTTGAGCCAGGTGAACGATCAAATAGAAGAACGCGCCGGCGTGCAGTTCGTAGTGGATCAGCGGCAGAGATAGCAACGGCACCTGCAGCCCCTGCGCCCACATCGACAGCCCCTGGCCGCGACCGTCATTGGCTACCAGCAACACGCCAGCCACCAGGATGAAGGCGTAGAGCACGGCGCCCAGGATATCCACCAGGGCGTGCATGCCGCCACCACCGGCCAGCAGGCGATAGGTCATCGATGACAGGCCGAAGAAGCCGCCGGCAATCTGCACCAGGCCAATCAGGCGGAAGAGGAAAAGCGTCATGCGGGGCTCCTGGAAAAACGTCTGCAACACATCGCGGTTCGGCGGCGAAGGGAAAGGCGGCGGGGAAGGCTGGATCACCCCAGCGCTGGGCGATCCATCCGGCGTAATGCACCTGGCGCATGGCGCGCAGCACGGGCACCAGCGCAAGTTCGGATTCGTCGAATTCGCGGAACTGGGTATAGCCCTCCA
>NZ_DATHFX010000527.1:0-5338 GCF_035317885.1 Pinirhizobacter sp. | reverse complement strand
GCGAACCGTACCGTGTCTTTACGCCGTACTGGCGGAACCTGCGCCAGGCGATAAGCGTGCCGCCGGCGCCGGCGGAACCGCAGAGCGTTGAATGGGTGGACCTGCCCGATGGTCTTCCGCTGGAAGCGTTAGTCCTGCAACCCCGCGTGCGCTGGGACAAGGCCTTTGGCGAAACATGGCAACCCGGTGAACGCGGTGCCAGCGAGGCACTGGAACTGTTCTGTGATGACGCCCTGGGCGACTACGCGACCGGACGCGACAAGCCCGCGCGGCAAGGCACCTCGCGGCTATCTCCACATCTGCATTTCGGCGAAATCTCGCCGCAGCAGATTCATCGCACCCTTCATGCGCAGCTGCAGCGCGTGGACGCACGTCGCCGGCCGGATATCGAACCCTACTTGCGCGAGCTGGGGTGGCGCGAGTTCGCGCATCACTTGCTGTATTACTTTCCCCACACCCCGACGGAAAGCTTCAATCCACGCTTCACGAACTTCCCCTGGGCAAGCGAAGACGAAACACAGCTTGAGCGTTGGCAGCAAGGCTGCACCGGCATCCCACTGGTGGACGCCGGCATGCGTGAGCTGTGGCACACCGGCTGGATGCACAACCGGGTACGCATGATCGTGGCAAGTTTCCTCACCAAGAACCTGCGCCAACACTGGCTCACCGGCGCGCGCTGGTTCTGGGACACCCTGGTGGACGCAGACCTGGCCAACAACACGCTCGGCTGGCAATGGGTAGCTGGCTGTGGCGCGGATGCGGCGCCGTATTTCCGGGTCTTCAATCCGGTGACGCAGTCGAAGAAGTTCGATCCCGACGGCGTGTATCTGCGCCGCTGGTTGCCCGAACTGGCCGACCTGCCTGTCGATCTGGTGCACGAGCCATGGAAAGACGAGGCGGTGCGCAAGCGCTCGGGATATCCGATGCCCATGGTTGAGTTGGGTGCCTCGCGCCAAGATGCATTAAACGCATTTCAGTCGCTACGTGGGCGGTGAACGCCTCTGGCGAGTTCAGGTGGCCACAGCTCTGGATGGGCTTCACACAACGGGTTCAAGATCTCAAAAATCAGGGCACCCATAACCTTACCGGCGGCCTTCCGGAAGCGATTGAACTCATCCTCCGGAAGCGCATTCTGAACATGTCCAACTGTTTCATCCAGGATCTTCAGGCAATCACGCATCCGCGCCTTGACCTCGCCAGCCAGCGCGTTGTCGGAAATCATCAACTTGAATCCTCAGAAGCTAGACAGGTGGTCATTCGCTTGGCACCGATCGCGGCGGCCTCCCTTCGAAGCATAAGGGCGTCGCTCTGGACAATTCCAGTCCATGAATTCTTGCAGATGGGAAAGGAGGTAGATGACCAGCAGCGAGGAACCAGCTCTACGTCCCAAACCCACCACAACACCGGCTGCACGCAGGCAGAAGGCCCCCCGCCTCGTTGAGCGCTGTCCGCAGCGCTTCGATGCTCGAGTGCTTCCAGATGCCTTCCAGACCAGCTTCCCGAACATTGGCAATTGGAAACCGATAACACCGCCCATGCACGGGCACGGATTCGCCATCGGCATCAACCATCAGGATGCGAAAGGCATCGTGGCACCGGCGGCCAACGAATTGCGAGGGATGGTGATAGTAGATGTCGAGGTCGGCTTCGCTCGTACGATCGGGCTGGATCGAGACGCTGAATGGCCAGGTCGATGCCTTGATGTCGGCCAGTTCGTCGGCCAGGCGGGCGATGTCGATCGTCGTCGGATCGGATTCGAAGCTGTTCGAAGGCGTGGCGGGATAGGTTGCGCCATAGAGCACATTGTGTTCATTGGCCATCGCGGGCGTCACGAAATTATTGTGGATCAGTCCAACATGCTTCAGTGGCAGATCGCTGATGTCGCTAAGGAAGGTCCTGAGGTGACCGACATTGTGTTCGCTGATCGTGCAGAAGACGGAGATCTCGGGCGCGTCCTGTAGGGCCGCTACGGCCCTGATCCCCTCCACGGCCCGCGCGAAGCTGCCGGTATGGCGCCGGATGCGATCATGCAGGGCTGCAGGACCGTCGAGCGAAACGAACAGACCGCGGCAGCGGCCACCTGCGAACTCCGCTGCCCGTTTTGGCAGGAGCAGGCCGTTGGTGGTGACCGTCGAATACAAGCCGAGCGCAGAGGCATACGCCAATGCGTCACCGAGCGGCCGCCACGCGAGCGGCTCGGTGAATGCGAAGCCCAGGTGCGCCTCGGGACAGAAGGCCGCCATGTCATCGGCGATGCCCTGGAACAGCTCCCACGGCATGGACTTCGTCCGAGCCCCCATCAGGTTTGCGCCGAAGTTGGTCTCGGCATTTCCGGTGCCGACGTCACACATGACGCAACGCAGGTTGCAGAAATTGTTGACCCCGAGGACGACATGCCCGGGCCGCGATGCCGTCGTGAGGCGGGCTGCCGGAGCTGGCTGGGCGAGTGCGTTCATTGCAGGTGGAATTCCTCGAGCGGCGTCAGCATGCCTACGCCTGATTCGAGTAGGTGCCGTATTCGGGGCATATGGTTCATGTTCGCCCTCGTGGCGGGTATAGACGCCAGAAACAAAAAAAGCGCCCGTGAGGGCGCTTTTCTTTGTTCTGGCGGAGAGGGTGGGATTCGAACCCACGTTAGGCCTAAACCTAAACCGGATTTCGAATCCGGCGCATTCGACCACTCTGCCACCTCTCCTTTGGTCGTCGACGGCGGGCGTGCCGCGTCGAGCACGCAATGATACGGGGGCGGCTGAGCCGTGACAACTCCCGGGCGGTGGGGCATCCTCCCCGGTGAGCGGGGATTTCCGCCTGTAAATGAATGAAACGACGCTTACATGATCGAATTTGGGCACGGCACGCACCCGGGGATGGCCCGGTCGCGAAACGAGGATACCTACTACGCGGACCCTGCCCTGGGCCTGTTCCTGGTGCTGGACGGCATGGGTGGACACCGGCATGGGGAATTGGCTTCGGCCAGCGTGCGTGATGGCGTGGTGGAGCGGGTGACGCGGGGGCAGTCCCTGCTGTCGGCGCTGACGGCCGCCAACGATGAACTCCTGATGCATACCCGCAACCTGCCCCACGCCCGGCCGATGGGCACCACGGTAGCCGCGGTGCGCATGGTGGATGGCGGCTGGGAGGCGGCCTGGGTGGGCGACGCCCGCATCTACATTGATGACGGCGAACTGCGCCGGCTGGCACATGACGGAAAGCTTGCTGAGGCCCTGGTGGAAAAAGGCGAATGGCCGGAGTCGCGCGATACGGCCGCCCCGCGCGGGGTGATGAACCAGGCGCTGGGTGTCACCGGCACCGAGCAACTCTATGTGCAGATGTGCCGGGGTACCTGGAAGTCGGGCATGCGCTTGCTGCTATGTACCGACGGGCTTGCCGAGGTCGTGGATGATGCGCAGCTGCGAGCCATCAGCGCGCGCACCGAGCTGGGCGCGCAGGAAGCGGTGGAGCATATGATCCTGACGGCGCTCGATGGCGGGGCACGGAATAACGTCACGGCGATCCTGGTGCGGCACGGGTGAAACGCAGGGAATGATGCGCCGCGACTAGGCCACGGACGCGCCAGACTCCACCGGCTCATCGACCAACGTACGCCATACCGTGGCACCACCGGATGCCTTGTCGATCGCCTGCAGGCGCTGCTCGTGCAATTCTGCTTCCGCTTCACTGGCACGCAGCACTTTTGGCCGTGCGGTGATGGCGAAACCCTGCAGCGATATATGGTGGCGCGACGGTGCGCCCGCATCGAAGGCGAGGTCCAGCACCACCTGGCCAGTGGTCATGGACAGGTACACATCCGCCAGCAGCTGCGCATCGAGCAGGCCGCCGTGGAGGTCGCGATGGGTGTTGTCGACTCCCAGGCGCTTGCACAGCGCATCCAGGCTGTTGCGCTGCCCGGGGTAGCGTTCGCGCGCCATCACCAGGGTATCGAGCACGCTGGCGTGGTCGGTCACCTTGCCGCGGTTGCCGGCCATGGCCAGTTCCGCGTCGAGGAAACCGACGTCGAAGCTGGCGTTGTGGATGATCAGCTCCGCGCCCCGGATGAAGTCCAGGAAGTCGTCCACCACCTCGGTGAATTTCGGCTTGTCGAGAAGGAATTCATCCTCGATGCCGGTCACCGCGCGCGCGCCTTCGTCGATGGCGCGCCCGGGGTTCAGATAGGTATGGAAGGTGCGGCCGCTGGGCCGCCGCTCTAGCAGTTCCACCGCGCCGATTTCGATCAGGCGATGACCCTGCCGCACTTCCAGGCCCGTGGTTTCGGTATCGAGGACAACCTGCCTCATGCCGTCACGCCACCGGCCTTGAACACCAGCGCCTGCTCGCGCGCAGCTTCGTCCACGCGCTCGTTTTCCACGTGGCCGTTGTGACCCTTCACCCATTCCCAGCGCACGGTGTGCTGCGCCTTGGCGGCGGCCAGGCGCTGCCAGAGGTCCTGGTTCTTCACCGGTTTCTTGTCGGAGGTTTTCCAGCCGTTGGCGATCCAGCGGGGCATCCAGTCTTCGATGCCCTGCATCACGTAGCGGGAGTCGGTGGTCAGGCGCACCTGGCAGGGGCGGGTCAGCGACTCCAGTGCGCCGATGGCGGCCATCAGTTCCATGCGATTGTTGGTGGTAGCCGGATCGCCGCCGGCGACCATGCGCTCGGCGTTTCCCGCGCGGAGCAAGGCGGCCCAGCCACCCGGGCCCGGATTACCGAGGCAGGCGCCGTCGGTGAATGCTTCAACGTCGTTCATGCTTTCCTTCATACAGTAGTTCAGCGCGCCGCACGGCGCGCGCCAGATACAAGGCTACCGGACTGCACCGGTGCGTTGGCGGTCTTGATCACGCGAAGCGGCGTGGCTGCGATGCGCTGTTTGCGCGCCAGCAGGATGTATGCCCCGCCAGCCAGGCTGCTGCCCTCACCCGTCATGATGGACGGCAGCACGTGGCCGGCACGGTGCACGGCGATCACGTGAAGGTCGGCGCGGCCACAGGCCGAACGCAGCAGTACCGGTTGACGCAGGCTGGCCCGAGTGCCGCGGGCGCGCCACTGGAACCACGGTGCCCAGGCACTCACCGGGTGCACGCCGGTAATCGCCAGTACGCCGCCCGGTGCGAGCACGCGAGCGGCCTCGCCTATCAGTTCGTCGCCGTCGGGAACGATTTCAGCGGCATGGCGCAGCACCACCACGCCAAACGCATCGTCCTGGAACGGCAGCGATTCGTCTGCGCGGGCCTGTACGTCGCCCTGCCAGCCGCCGTGCGCCAGGTGCAGGCGGGCCCAGCGTCCGAGCAAGGGCAGCGGCGGCGGAGCGATCTCGGGCACCGGTGCGATGTGCAGGGCATGG
>NZ_DATHFX010000526.1:0-3777 GCF_035317885.1 Pinirhizobacter sp. | reverse complement strand
CACCAGCACCGGCGTGGTGTTGGATGCCCGCACCAGGCCCCAGCCGTCGCTCCAGTCGACGCGCACGCCATCGATGGTAGTCAGGCGCGCATCGGGCCCGAAGTCGGCCTTCTCGCGGAAGGCTTCGACGAATCGGTGGTGAGCGCCTTCGGCCATCGGCACCTTCAGCTCGGGCGTCGACACACCCTTGGGCAAGGTGTCGAACACTTGCGTGGCCGTGCGGCCCTCCACGTCGCTGGACAGGATCTCCAGCAGGCGTGCCGCAGCGTAGATGCCGTCGTCGAACCCGTACCAGCGTTCGGCGAAGAAGAAATGGCCGCTCATCTCGCCGGCAAGCTGCGCATCGGTCTCGCGCATCTTGGCCTTGATCAGCGAGTGGCCGGTACGCCACATCAGCGGCACGCCGGCGGCTTCCTGGATCACCTTGCGCAGGTGGCCGGTGCATTTGACGTCATAGATGATGGTGGCACCCGGGTGTCGCTGCAGCACATCCTGGGCGAACAACATCAGCACGCGGTCGGGATAGATGATCTCGCCCTCACGGGTGACCACGCCAAGGCGGTCGCCATCGCCATCGAAGGCCACGCCGAGATCGGCCTGGTATTTCTCGACGACGATCTTGAGGTCCTCCAGGTTCTTCGGATCCGATGGATCGGGATGGTGGCTGGGGAAGGTGCCGTCCACTTCGCAGTACAGCGGCACCACCTCGCAACCGATGCCCTCCAGTACGCGCGGGGCGAGGTTGCCGGCAATGCCGTTGCCGCAGTCCACCACCACCTTCAGGCGACGCTCGGCCTGCACGTCGGACGTGATGCGGTCGATGTAGTCGTCGGAGATGTCCATCTGGCGCAGGTTGCCGCCGCCGGCATCGGAGAACTGCTTCGCCACCATGCGGTCGTGCAACGCCACGATGGCCTCTTCGGCCAGGGTTTCACCGCCGACGACGATCTTGAAGCCGTTGTAGTCGGGCGGGTTATGGCTGCCGGTGACCGAAACACAGCAACCGGTATTGAAGCGGAAGGCGGCGTAGTAGATCACCGGCGTCGGCACGGCGCCGACGTCGATCACGTCCACGCCGGCCGCGCGCAGGCCTTCGCCCAGCGCACCGGCCAGTTCCGGGCCCGACAACCGGCCATCGCGGCCGATGACGATTTCATGCAACCCCTGCTCGCGCATGCTGCTGCCGATGGCGCGGCCGAGCAGGCGGGCGAAATCCGCCGACAAACCCTTGCCGACCACGCCGCGGATGTCGTACGCGCGGAAGACATCGCGATCGATGGCGACATCGGCCGATGTCGACGGTGCAGCAGCAGCAGCGGCGGCGGCAACGGCACGCCGCGGCGGCGTCGGGCCGTCTTCGGGCGGAAGGTCGCGCATCGCCTCGGCCAGGGTGGGCTCGGAAAGCTCCGCCTTGGTCGGAGCGCCGCCACGACGCGGCAGCCACAGCAAGGCCACGCCCCCGCCCAGGCACAACAAGGCCAGCGCCATGGCGAACGGCCACAGGTGAGGCAGCACGATGTAGGCGCGCGGCATGTTCGCGGCAATCCAGAACGCGCTGCCACGGATGCGCACGGGAGGACCGGCAGACGCAGAGCCGGTGGACCCGGAGGCCAGCAGCATCAGGTCGGGACCGTCCGGGCCCTGGCGAAGTTCGAGGCGCCCGGAACCCGGTGCAGCCGATTCGAAAGCCTGGTTGATGCCGTCGAAGGGCAATTCCAGCCATACCCAGCCACGCACGCGGTCAGCATCGCGCACGGCGGCCACCATGGTCACCATGCGATGGCCATCAGGGTTCGTCGTCTGCACCGGCGCGATATCACCCGCCGACAATGCTGCCATCAGCTGGGCGGCCTTGCCGTAGCCGAATTCCCGGTAGTTCGCGTGCAGGACATCGTCCTGGTTGCCGGCGAACACGCTCACATGGCTGGCGCCCGGCACGCGGGCCTGGATCGATGCCGCCGCCGCCGCATGGTCGTCGATGAGCGCGATGAGTTGCGGATCGCGCAACACCTGCATCACCTGTTCGCGCTGGGCGGCCACGGCGCGGGTCACCGCCTCGGCCGCCGATGCCTGGGCCGACAGCACGGTTTCGGCGGCGCTGCCTTCACTGGCTATCAGCCATCCCTGCCAGGCAGAAAAGCCGGCACCGAGGAACAGCAGTGTCGCCGCCGCCACCACCAACAGGCGCAGCACGCCACCACCACCTGTGTTGTTCCCCTTTGCCTTGGCCATCACCCCTCCCCTCCCGCAAACCCAATCCCGCTGTTAGCCGACGCCCGTGGATCCAAAACCGCCCTCGCCCCGCAGCGATGGCGCAAAAGAGTCCACGACACGCAAAGATGCGCGACCCACCGGTACCAGCAGAAGCTGGGCAATGCGGTCCCCGGGGTGGATGGTGTACGGAATCGCCGATCTATTCCAGCAGGAGATCATCAGCGGGCCCTGGTAGTCGGCATCGATCACACCTACCAAGTTGCCCGTGACCAAGCCGTGCTTGTGGCCCAGGCCCGAGCGCGGGACGATCAGAGCGCACCAGCCCGGGTCGCCGATGTGGATGGCAAAACCGCTGGGCACCAGGGCCGAAGCGCCCGGGGCCAGCTCCAGCGGACCGTCCACGGCGGCCCGGAGGTCCATGCCGGCGCTGCCATCGGTGGCGGGCGTGGGCAAGGGAATGTCATGACCCACGCGCGGGTCCAGCACCTTCAGTTCGATATCGATCAAGCGGCGGATCCCTTCTTCTTGTAGTGGTCGGCCACCAGGGCCATCAGGTCGCGGGCCAGCTCCGTCTTCGGCGCCCGCGGCAGCGCCCGGCTGCCGCCAGGCCAATAGACGTTCAGGGCATTGTCCGCGGCCTCGAAGCCACGGCCGCCGCCCACCTCGTTGGCCGCCACCATGTCCACGCCCTTGCGGGTGAGCTTGTCCTGCGCATATCCGGCAAGTTCTTGCGTCTCGGCGGCGAAGGCGACCAGGAAGGGCCGGCCGGGCCGTTTGGCGAGGTCGGCAATGATGTCGTCGTTCTCGGTGAGGTCCAGGACCAGCGGCTTGCCTTCGAGCTTCTTCAGCTTGTGCTCGGCCAGATGCGCCGGGCGGTAATCACCCACGGCGGCGGCACCGATATAGATGTCGGCACCCGATGCCGCGGCCAGCACCGCCTCGTGCATCTGGCGCGCGCTGCGCACGTCCACCCGATCCACGCCCCAGGGCGTACCCAACCCCACCGGCCCCGCCACCAGGGTGACCCGCGCACCGGCCTCGCGGGCTGCCGCGGCCACGGCAAAACCCATGCGGCCGGAACTGCGGTTGCCGATGAAGCGGACCGGGTCGATGTCTTCGTAGGTAGGTCCGGCGCTCACCACCACGTGCTTGCCGGTGAGGTCGCCTTCGCTGAAGGACGCCAGGATCGCATCGCGAAGTTCATGTGGCTCGAGCATGCGGCCGGAGCCGATGTCCCCGCAGGCCTGGTCGCCGGCATCCGGCCCCAGCATGCGCACGCCGCGCGAGGTGATGGTGTTCACGTTGGCCTGCACGGCGGCGTTGGCCCACATCTGCTGGTTCATGGCTGGCGCCACGTACACCGGCGCCGCGGTGGCAAGGCAGGTGGTGGTGAGCAGGTCGTTGGCGATGCCATGCGCCAGGCGGGCGATGAAATCGGCCGAGGCCGGCGCCACGATCACCCGCTGCGCCCAGCGGGCCAGCTCGATATGGCCCATGGCGGCCTCGCCCGATTCATCCCACAGGCTCACCCGCACCGGCTGGCCGGAGAGCGCCTGGAAGGTG
>NZ_DATHFX010000525.1:0-2254 GCF_035317885.1 Pinirhizobacter sp. | reverse complement strand
CGGCAGCGACATGTTTGGTGAAATGCATGCGCTATTCGGGCAACAACGCTCTGCGATGCGCTACCGGCGCATTCGCGGCGAAACCGCCGTGCCGGCGCCGATTTCCGTCGAAGCGGTACTCAAGGCGGCCACTGTCCATGGTGCTCGCGCGGCCGGTCTCGAACATGCGGTCGGCACGCTTACGCCAGGCAAACAGGCCGACATCATCATGGTACGTACCAACGGTGTCTCGGTTTTCCCGGCTACCCATGCCATTGGCACCATCGTACAAGCGGTCGAGCGCTCCGACGTCGACACCGTGATGGTCGCCGGCAAGCTCCGCAAGCACGCCGGAAAGTTGTTGGACGTCGACGTGGCGAAGTTGGCGGCGGAGGCCACGGCCTCCCGCGACTACCTGCTGGCAACCAGCGGTTACCGCCCGGAACTTTTTGAGGCTTGATCCACCACGCCGCTCGGCCGACGGCCGGGCGGCGTCTTCTCCCCTTCCCTATCGAGCTACACGGAGGCTGTCATGACAACGGCCGCATCAACATACCTTTTACGTCCCGCGCCAGGGATCATCGCGGCGCTGTTCTGCGGCTATCTTTGCGTTGGCTTGCCGTTGCCGGTGATCCCGCTGGTCGTCCACAACAAACTGGGATTTGGCAATCTCATGGTCGGCCTGGTGATCGGCATCCAGTTTCTCGCGGCCGTATTGACCCGCGGCTATGCAGGCCGGCTCACCGATCGCCATGGCGGCAAGCGTTCGGCCATCCAGGGAGCGATGGTGTGCGCTTTGGGTGGGTTGCTATATCTCGTCTCAGCCATGCCAGGTCTATCGCCAGCCATCAGCCTCGCGATCGTGGTCGCCGGGCGACTGACCGCGGGCTTTGGCGAAAGCCAATTCGTCACTGGCTGCGTCTCCTGGTCGATCGCCTCGGTCGGTCCACAGCGCGCCGGCATGTCCATGTCCTGGACCGGTATCGCGATGTTCGCGGCGCTCGCCATCGGCGCACCGATCGGTATGGCGCTCTACCAGTCCTATGGACTTCAGGTCGCCATGATCGCCTGCGTCGTCGCCCCTTTGCTCGCCGCAGCCATCGCGGCGCGGCAGACCTCGTACAGCAGTTCCACCGGCCAGCGCCTGCCCTTTTACAAAGTGGTTGGCCAAATCTGGCGCGAAGGTCTTGGACTGATGTTGCAGGGTGTCGGCCTCTCGGGCCTCACGGCGTTTGCCTCGCTGTACTTCATGGCGCACGGTTGGCAACACGCCGGACTGGTGATGACGGCTTTCGGTGTTGGCTTCATCCTGGTGCGCATGGTGCTTGGCAGTCTGCCTGACAAAGTGAGTGGCTATCGCGTCGCGCTGTGGTCACTGGTGGTCGAGGCGATTGGGCAGGCGATGCTAGGGGTTGCGCCGAATGAGATCATTGCCCTTACTGGCGCTCTTGTGACGGGACTGGGTTGCGCTCTGGTGTTCCCTGCCCTGGGTGTCGAGGCCCTGAAGCGCGTACTGCCAAGTAATCGCGGTAGTGCCATGGGAGCCTTTGTGGCCTTCCTTGACATCGCCTACGGCCTGGCGGGGCCGGCGGCTGGCCTGGTTGCCGGCCTGTTTGGATACGCCGCCGTCTATACCCTCGGCACCGCATCCGCTCTGCTGGGCGCGGCGCTTATCGTTACGCGGCGAAACGCGGCGAACTGACGGTTATCCCACCTGGCCGGCGGGATCACCTCGCCGGCCCCTCATTTCTCTGGAGTTTTTCTTATGGCACGCATCTTCATTTCAGGCTCGTCCAGCGGCCTCGGCTTCATGGCGGGCGAACAACTGATCTCACAGGGACACCAGGTAGTCCTGCACGCCCGAAACGCCGATCGCGCCGAGGCTACACTGCACGCACTCCCCGAGGCCGAAGCCGTCGTAGTGGGCGATGTCGAGACCATCGCCGGCACCAGGGATGTCGCGACCCAGGTCAACACACTCGGGCGCTTCGACGCCGTGATCCACAACGCGGCCGTGGGTTATCGCGAGGGTAACCGCGAGACCGTCGATCACCTGCCGCACGTCTTCGCCACCAACACATTATCAGCTTATCTTTTGACGGCGTTGATCCAGCGGCCGAAACGGCTGGTTTATGTTAGTTCCGGCATGCAGCACCAAGTCGACGCGAATCTTGATGACATTCTCTGGGAGCGGCGCCGCTGGAACGGTTCGCAGGCGTATGCCGAAAGCAAGCTGCACGACACGTTGCTGGCTTTTGCCATCGCGCGCCGCTGG
>NZ_DATHFX010000524.1:0-2856 GCF_035317885.1 Pinirhizobacter sp. | reverse complement strand
CGGGCTTCAGTTATGCGCCCAGCTACGATCGCGAGCGCTATTTCCAGGCCGATTTCAGCCACGACGTGTCGTGGGGACCGATGAACCAGGTAGAGGTGGGCGTGAAGTCGTCCAACCACTACAACGGCCAGACCGGCTATGCCGCCACCATTCCCTCGCCCGACGGCAGCGGCGTCACCCTCGGCGACGTGGCAGGCAGCGGTACGCCCGATGGGTTCCTGGACGGCCTGGACGGCACGCCCTCCATGAAGGACTGGACCACCATCAGCAAGCTGGGCTTGAAGAACTACGTGCAGAGCTTGGGCACCGACGCGCCGATGGACCCAAAGGCCACCTACAGCATCCAGGAGCAGAACCGCGCGTTTTACCTGCAAGGTGATTTTGCCGGCGACAACTACCGCGGCAACCTCGGCGTGCGCTATTACCACACGCGCGACACGGTCAACGGCTACAACAGCATCGGCGACAACGCCTACGCACCGGTGGACAAGCACAGTGCGTACAACGGCTGGCTGCCGTCGTTCAACATCGCCTACGATCCGATCGAGGATGTCACCCTGCGTTTTGCCGCATCCAAGGCCATCGCCCGGCCGCGCTACCAGGAGATGACGCCTTATGTCGCCCTGGACGACCGCACGCTTACCGGCTCGGGCGGCAATACCGACCTAAAGCCGTATAAATCCACCAACTACGACGCATCGGCCGAATGGTATTTCTCCGAGAACAGCCTGCTGTCGGCGGAATTCTTCTTCCGGCGGATTTCCGGGTACATCCTGAACACCAATGTGCCCCAGGTGTTCTTCAACCACACCAACAATGTCAACGATATCTACCAGATGGAGATCCCGGTGAACGCCGGGGTGGCCAAGGTGAAAGGCGTGTCACTCACCTACCAGGGGAATTTCGGCGGCGGTTTCGGCATGCTGGCCAACTACACCTACTCCGATGCCAGCACCAGCAACGACTTCCCGCTGCCGTACAACTCGAAGAACTCGTTCAACCTGAGCCCTTACTTCGAGCAGGGCCCCTGGAGCGCCCGCGTGACCTACAGCTGGCGCTCGGCGTACTTCACCCAGATCGCCCAGTTGCAGTCACAGCAGATCACGGGCATCTTCCGTGAACTGGATGCCTCCATCGGCTACCAGGTGAACGACCACATGCGCGTGTCGCTGGACGGCACGAACCTGCTGGACGAAACCTATTTCGTGTACAACAACACCCCGGCCCAACCGCTTAACGCGTACAAGAATGGACGGACCTATATGCTGAGCCTTGGCTTCAAGCTGTGAGACCTCGCCGGGGGGCCCTGCTGCTCTCGTGCATGTGGCTGGTCGCCGGACCTGTCCTCGCCGACGGCCCGACACGCCAGCCGCTGGACCAGGGCTGGCAGTTTCGTTTGGTCGCCGGCTCGAAGGCAGCGAAAGACCACGCCGATGCCACGAGCTGGATGCCGGCGCAGGTTCCCGGCAGCGCGCAGACGGACCTGCTTGCCCTGGGCAAGGTGCCTGATCCCAATTACCGCGACAACGAAGCCGCCCTGCAATGGGTGGGGCTGGCCGACCGGGATTACAGGCTCACCTTCGATGCCGGCGCCAGGCCCGCCGCCGGCGAACACGTGGAACTGGTGTTCGACGGGCTGGACACGTTTGCCGACGTCGAACTCAATGGCAAGCCGCTGTTGAAGGCCGACAACATGTTCCGCCAGTGGCGCTCGCCGGTGGAAAAGTCTCTGCACCCCGGCGCGAACACGCTGGTGGTGCATCTGCATTCGCCGATCGCACGCCTGCTGCCGTGGCTGCTGAAGCAGCCTTATGCCCTTCCCGGGGAATTCGACTCAGCCTTCGGTGACGAACCGAAGGGCAAGCAGACTTCCAACTACGTTCGCAAAGCCAACTACCAGTACGGCTGGGATTGGGGTCCGCGCTATGTCACGGTGGGTATCTGGCAACCGGTGTGGCTGGAACGCTGGCAAGGATGGAAGCTTGAAGACTTCCACCTGGCCCAATCCCGCGTGGATGCGGATGTAGCCGAGCTTCAGGCCCAGTTTGATGTCCGCGCCGACAAGGCCGGGCCGGCTGAGGTCCACGTAGCATGGATGGCACCGGATGGGACCAAAGGCGACCAAAGCCAGCAAGTGTCGCTCGTCGCAGGCGAAAACCACCTGTCCCTGCCCGTACACATCGACCATCCGCAACGCTGGTGGCCGGTAGGCTATGGCGCACCGAATCTTTACCACTTCGATGCCACCGTGTCGGCCAACGGCAACGTTGTTGCCTCCGTGTCGCGCGACACGGGCCTGCGCACGATCGAACTGCGGCGCGACAAGGACAAGTGGGGCCGCGGCTTCGCCTTTGTCGTGAACGGCGTGCCCATTTTTGCCAAGGGCGCCAACCTCATTCCGTTCGACAGCTTCCCCAGCCGCGTCACCGATGCGCGCATGCAGTCGATATTGCAGTCGACCGTTGATGCCAACATGAACATGTTGCGCATGTGGGGCGGCGGCACGTACCAAAGCGATGCCTTCTACGCGATGGCCGACCGCATGGGACTGATGATCTGGCAGGACTTCATGTTCGGCGGGGCGATCCCCCCCTACGACAAGCCCTTCCGCGACAATGTGCGTATCGAGGCGACCGAACAGGTGCGTCGCCTGCGCGACCATCCTTCCATCGTGCTGTGGGCCGGGAACAACGAAGTTCAGACCGGTTGGGAATCGTGGCCCGATCGCGAAGAACTGCGCAAAGCCATTCCCAAAGAAGAAACCGCGCGCATCGAGAAAGGCATGCGCGAGCTCTTCGACCATACGCTGCGCAGCGTGGTGACGGGCTTAAGCCCGGGCGTTCCGTACTGGGCGAG
>NZ_DATHFX010000523.1:0-4279 GCF_035317885.1 Pinirhizobacter sp. | reverse complement strand
AGGAGAAACAGGCGCTCGCTGATGCCACCCGTACCCTGAAGCAGCCCGCTTCCTGGCTTGTGTTTCCCGAAGCTGCCCGTTGCACGCTGACATCGGCCCAGGTCGCCGATGCCGGTAAGCCCGACGAGGATGGCCACATGGATGTCAGTGCGCATTATCGGTTCACCTGCGCCAAGCCGGACGCCATCACTGGCTTCGATGTCGGTCTGCTCCGCGCCTTCCCTCACACGGTCAAGGTGAACGTCGACCTCGTCACGCCCTCGGGCCAGGGGCAGGCCACCGTCGATGCCAACCAGTCCCATGTCACGGTGCCTGGTACCTCCCCTTGAGCCGCGCAAGCACCATCCTGGAAACCAGGGACGTGTCCTTCGCGTGGAAGGGACAGCCAGATCTTCGTTTTCCTGACATCCGTCTTCTGCGCGGGCAAAGCCTTTTCGTCCATGGGCCCAGTGGATGTGGCAAGAGCACGGCGCTGGGCCTGCTTGCCGGCGTGCTGTCACCGAAAGCCGGGACGATACGCATCAGCGACAAGCTGTTGCCGGCCAGCCAGTCGGGCCGCGACCGGATGCGTGCCGACGGTGTCGGCTACATCTTCCAGCAGTTCAACCTCCTGCCTTATCTCTCCGTGGCCGACAACGTGAAGCTGCCCTGCCGTCTTTCCCGGCGTCGGCGCGATGCCGCCATGCAAGCAGGAAACCTTGATGGCGAGGTCGACCGGTTGCTCGCAGCTTTGGGACTTGAACCGACCTCGATGCGGGGACGCGTGGTGTCGCAACTGAGCGTAGGACAACAGCAGCGCGTGGCAGCGGCCCGTGCCTTGATCGGATCGCCGAGCTTGCTGCTGGCGGACGAGCCGACGTCTGCCCTCGATGCCGACGCCCGGGATGCCTTCATCCAGTTGCTGCAGGGCGAGTGCGCCATGCGTGGGATCTCCACCGTGTTCGTCAGCCACGATCTTTCGCTGGCCAGGCACTTCGATGATGCAGTAAGGCTCGGCTCATGAATCCACGCGCCCTGGTGTCGCTTGCCCTTCGCAGCCTCTGGCACCGTCGTACCAGCGCCCTGCTCACCGTACTAACGCTGGGCCTGTCGGTGGGCCTGGTGCTTTCTGTTCACCGGCTCGGACGCGACGCGCGTTCGAGCTTCGCAAGCACGGTCAGCGGCACCGATTTGCTGGTGGGAGCACGCTCAGGACCGGTCAACCTGCTTCTCTACGCCGTGTTCCATGTCGGGGATGCCACCAACAACGTGTCGTGGAAGAGTTACCAGGATGTGGCCGCCAGTCCTGAAGTGGCATGGACGGTGCCGATATCCCTGGGCGACTCGCACCGTGGCTTCCGTGTGGTGGGCACAACCACTGGCTTCTTCGACCACTTGCGCTTTGGCGACCAGCAAGCCATGCATTTTTCCTCAGGGCATGCCTTTGCCGACGTCTATGACGCGGTACTCGGCGCGCGCGTGGCGCACGCGCTGGGTTATACCGTCGGAACCAGCCTGGTACTCACGCATGGCACGGGGGTGATGGCCACCCAGCAGCATGCCGACAAGCCCTTCGTGGTGACGGGCGTCCTGGCGCCCACCGGTACGCCGTTCGACGACAGCGTGTTCGTCGGCCTGGATGGCATCGAGGCCATCCATGTCGATTGGCAGTCGGGCATGCGCCTTCCGGGGCAGTCGGTTTCCGCCGAGGAGGCCCGGCATGCGGATCTGACGCCCAAGACCATCACCGCGTTCTTCGTCGGGCTCAATTCGCGCCTTTCCGCGTTTTCGTTCCAGCGGGCCATCAACGACTATCCTGACGAAGCGCTCCTGGCCGTGTTGCCGGGCGTGGCGCTGCAACAGTTGTGGTCCATTGTCGGCGTCGCCGAACAGGCGATCCGTGCCATCGGTTACCTGGTGGTGGCCATTGGGCTGTGCGGGTTGGTGACGACCTTGCTCAGCATGCTCAACGAGCGGCGCAGGGAAATGGCCGTGCTCCGTGCGGTGGGCGCCAGCCCCGCCACTGTGTTTGCACTGATGGTCGCCGAGGCACTGCTCGTGGGGCTCGGCAGTTGCGTCGTGGGGCTAGTGCTGCTGTATGCCGCCCTCGCGCTGGCCGGGCCCTGGCTTGCGCAGACGGCGGGCTTGCGCCTGGCGCTCGCGCCGCCGGATGCGGCGGAATGGGCACTCCTTGGCCTCGTCGTGGCCAGCGCGTTCGTCGCTGGCTGTGTCCCCGCACTTGTCGCGTACCGCCGTACGCTTGCCGACGGCTTGCAGGCTCGCCTATGACCTTCCATCGTTCTGTTTTCCTGTTTGCCCTCGCCGGCCTGGCTGCATGCTCGCCCTCCCCTCCCCCGGCGCCCTTGTCGGACGTGCAGAAGGCCGAGCAAGCCGCGGATGCCGCGCGGCGTTCGGGTACGCCGCCGCCGGTCCCACCGGTGGGTTTGCTTGGCCAACCGGATGCACAAGGATTTGCCGAGCTGGACTGGACGCACATGGTGCCGCCGGAAGACTTGCGCTTGCTCAAGGACGCGCCCCCCGTGGTCCATGTGGGTAACAAGCAGGGCAAGCAATTCGGCACGCTGCATACAGTCGAAGCGCTGTCGGGAAAGAAGGTCCGCCTGATGGGCTACGTCGTACCGCTCGATACCAATGCCCAGGGGCAGATGACGGAGTTCTTCTTCGTCCCCTTCTATGGCGCATGCATCCACGTGCCGCCGCCACCGCCGAACATGCTTGTCGACGTCAAGTTGGCGGCTCCGATCGATACACCGCAGATCTGGGACCCCTTCTGGCTTCGCGGCACGCTGGTCAGCCAGCCCCAGCACAACGCAGTGGCCGCCAGTGCCTATTCCATGACCGACGCGCAGCTGCTGCCGTACTCCAATGCCGCCGCGCCCGATACCCATTTCGAATAAGGTGCGCCTCCTTATCTGCATGACGCTCATTGCCGTTTTGGCGGCCGTCTGGTGGTTCCTGGCCAAGCTGGACGCACCCACGGCACAGCAGGCAGTCAACGCGTCGCTTGGTCCGATCTCGCCGCCGATCGCCACGGCAGTCGTGCACGCGGCGCCGGGTGCGGCTGCACCCTTGGCCCAAGCCCTGGACGCTGATCCCGCGCTCGAGCGCGACGCCATTTTCCTGCTTGCCGCTGCGCACGCCCGTCGCTGCCATGCCGGCAATGGCACGGCGCTCGCTCACCTGGCGACGCGTGCCCACTTGCCCGTACTCAAGGCCTCCACCGTGCTGCTGATCCAGGCTCCGGCGATCGCCCATGCCTTGTACGACGGCGTGCGCGACGCCGCGCGCGCCGTTCCGTGTGGGACCGATCACGTGGTCTGGCAGGTCGGTACTCACGCGCTGGCCGTGTCGCTGCAGGCTTATACCACTGGGTTTCCGGAAACATACTTTCATCCGGAGGTAACGCAGAGCCAGGGGCCGTCCCTGCTTGCCCACGCCGATAGTCCGTGTGTCGAGGTGGCGTTTGCGACCTTTCCGGCGGCGCCCGACGATTCGTGGCAGTGCGCCGCCGCCCGACACGCGGCACGCAGCCATGTCATTACTGACCTTTGCCTCGCCAGCCTCGCCGATGACGGCGCACAACAGCGCCTGGCCCTGGCAGTACACCAACTCAAATCAACTTTGCCGGGCGTTTGCCAATGAGACAGAACGTGATATGGCAGAGGCGCCGTTTCCTCAAGGCGCTCGTACTCGCTTCCGTGATGGCCGCCGCACCCCGCTCTCGCGGCGCAGGGCGCGATGTGCTTTTTTCCGACTATCCCTTCAAGCTCGGCGTAGCCTCAGGCACGCCCGGTGCGAACAGCATGGTCATCTGGACGCGACTATGCCCCGACCCGCTCCACGGTGGTGGCATGGGCGTGGAGCAGGTGCCGGTCCGCTGGGAGGTAGCGGCCGATGAGCACTTTGGTGACATTCGCCAACGGGGAACCTGGTTTGCCATGCAGGGCCTTGCCCATAGCGTCCATGCGACCGTCGAAGGCCTGGCTCCGGATACGGTCTACTACTACCGATTCATCGCCGGCAACGAGGTCAGCGGGACCGGTCGTACACGGACGCTACCCGCAGATGGAAAGATGGTGGACCACCTGCGCTTTGCCCTGGCGTCGTGCCAGCACTTTGAGATGGGTTACTTCAATGCCTATCGCCATATGCTCGCGGACGCGCCGGACCTGGTCTGCTTCGTGGGCGACTACATCTACGAATACAACGCATCGGCCGGACGGGTGCGCATGCATGCCGATATCGAGCCCTGGTCGCTGGACGGCTATCGCAACCGCTA
>NZ_DATHFX010000522.1:0-7680 GCF_035317885.1 Pinirhizobacter sp. | reverse complement strand
CACCAGCGAGATCGCCGGCACCTACGAACTGGGTGGCATGAGCCGCGGTGAAGACCTCGAGATCGGCACTTATATCGGCAAGACGATCGAGAGCGAGCTTTCGGGCAACATCATCGACGTCTGCCCGGTGGGCGCGCTCACCAACAAGCCGTTCCAGTTCAAGGCACGCGCCTGGGAACTCATCGCCCGCCCGTCGGTGGGATACCACGATGCGCTCGGTTCCAACCTGTGGCTGCATTCGCGCCGCGGCGAGGTACTGCGCACCGTGCCCCGCGACAACGAGAACATCAACGAGTGCTGGCTGTCCGACCGCGACCGCTACAGCCACCAGGGCCTGTACGCGGACGACCGCCTCAAGGCGCCGATGGTCAAGCGCAACGGTACCTGGGCAACCACCACCTGGGACGATGCCCTGTCTGTCGCCGCCGAGGCGCTGAAGAAAACGCCCGGTGCAGACCTCGGCATCCTGGCCCATGGCGCCACCACCACCGAAGAAGGCGACCTGCTGGTGCGCCTGGCCCGTGGGCTGGGCAGCGCACACATCGACCACCGCCTGCGCCAGCTGGATTTTGCCGACAATGCCACGGCCACGCCGTTCGCCCTGCCGGTGAACCAGCTGGACAAGGTGAAGTCAGCGTTGCTGGTGGGCTCGGCCCTGCGCCATGAAATGCCGCTGCTCAACCACCGCCTGCGCCAGGCGGTGAAAAAGGGCGCGAAGGTGTATGCAGTCAACCCGGTGCACTTCGACTTCAACTACCCGCTGGCGGGCGAGGTCGTGGCCGCGCCGCAAGCGCTGGTGGCGGAACTGCTCACCCTTGCCCGCGCTGCGGTCGACGATGGCGCCGCCGCACCTGGCGCGCTGGCTGATGCCATCGGCAGTGTCCAGGCCGACGACGACGTCCGCGCTGCATACGCCACCCTCAAGGGCGGCGATGCAGTGGTGATCCTGGGTGAGGCCGCGGCGCTCCATCCGCAGGCTTCGTGGCTGCGTGCCGTGGCGAAGTTCATCGCTACTGCCGCCGGCGCTGCCTATAACGAGATCCCGGTGGGTGCCAATGCCGTGGGCCTGGCACGCGTCGGCGTGCTGCCGGGCAACGGCGGCCTGGACGCCCGTGCCATGCTGGCCCAGCCACGCAAGGCTTACCTGTTGTACGGCATCGAGCCGCAGCATGATTTCGCCGATGGCGCCACCGCCTTCAGCGCATTGGACAACGCGCAGGCGGTGGTGGCCTGTTCGGCCTACGCCAGCAAGTCGCTGCTGGAGGTGGCCAGCGTGATCCTGCCGATCGCCCTGGCTCCCGAGAACGACGGCAGCCTCACCAACGTCGACGGCCTGGAGCAGGCCATCGCCGCCGGCGCCAAGGCGCCGGGCGAAGGCCGCCCGGGCTGGAAGGTGCTGCGTGCCCTGGGTGGAACTCTCGCCGTACCGGGCTTCGAGTTCGACGACCTTGCAGGCCTTCGGTCCGCCATCGGCGAGCGCACGGCGAACCCGCGCGCCATGCTGGCCGACCGCACGGTAAAGCAGGGCAGTGGCCTCACCCGCATCGCCACGCTGCCGATCTACCGCAGCGACGCCGTGCTTCGCCGCGCCACGGCACTGGCGGCCCATCCGCTCAACCGCGAGCCTGCCGTGTACCTGCACGCGGTCGACGCGAAGGCCGCGGGCCTGGCCGATGGCGACACGGTCCGGATAGGCAGCTCCGATCCGTTGCCAGTAGTTGTTTCCGATGCGGTGCCGGCCGGTGCCGCCTGGATCGAAGCGGGCCACGACGAAACCGCGATGCTGCCGCCGTATGGCGCGGCCCTCACCTTGAGCAAGGCTTAAGCGCATGTGGGAACAACTCTTAACGCACTTGCTTGTTCCGGTGCTCCACATCCTGGCGATCGTCGTGCCGCTGATCCTGGCAGTGGCGATGTTCGTCTACTGGGAGCGCAAGGTCATCGGCTGGATGCACGTGCGCATGGGGCCGAACAAGATCGGTCCGCTGGGCATGCTGCAGGCCTTCGCCGACGTGGTGAAGCTGCTGATCAAGGAAGTGATCCTTCCCACCAACTCCTCGAAGTTCCTCTACTACCTTGCCCCGCTGCTGGCCCTGATACCCGCGCTCGCGGCCTGGGCAGTGGTTCCCTTTGGCGAGAAGATGGTGCTGGCCAACGTCAATGCCGGCGTGCTGTATCTGCTGGCCATGACATCCATGGGCGTCTACGGGATCATCCTGGCCGGCTGGGCATCGAACTCCCGCTACGCCTTGCTGGGCGCCATGCGCTCGGCGGCACAGGTGATCAGCTACGAGCTGGCCATGGGCATGGCGATCGTCTGCGTGCTGGTGCTCACCGGAAGCCTGAACATTACCGACATCGTCCACGCGCAGGCAGGCAACAAGGGGTTCCTCGACTGGTACTGGCTGCCGCTGCTGCCCGTATTCATCGTCTACTTCATTTCCGGTGTCGCCGAGACCAACCGCGCGCCGTTCGACGTGGCCGAGGGTGAGTCGGAAATCGTCGCCGGTTTCCACGTGGAATACTCAGGCTCGGCGTTCGCCATTTTCTTCCTGGCCGAATACGCCAACATGATCCTGGTGAGCTTCCTGGCCGCGATCTTCTTCATGGGCGGCTGGCTGTCGCCCCTGCAGGGCTGGATCACCGCCGATGCGCCGCGCTGGATCAACTGGATCTGGACCGGCGGCTTCATATGGCTGTTCATCAAGGCCTTCCTGTTCTCCTTCCTGTTCCTTTGGTTCCGTGCCAGCTTCCCGCGCTACCGCTATGACCAGATCATGCGCCTGGGCTGGAAGGTATTCATTCCCATCACCATCGTCTGGGTCTTCGTCGCCGGCCTCATGAAATACTACGGCTGGGTCACCATCGGCACGGGGGCTTGAAGCAAACCATGTCTCGCATAACGCACTATTTCAAAAGCCTGCTCCTGATCGAGCTGTTCCAGGGCATGGGCCTGACCATCCGCTACATGTTCAAGCCCAAGTACACCGTCCGCTACCCGATGGAGCACATCCCCAAGTCCAACCGTTTCCGCGGGCTGCATGCGCTGCGCCGGTACGCCAACGGCGAGGAACGCTGCATCGCCTGCAAGTTGTGCGAGGCGGTGTGCCCGGCGCTTGCCATCACCATCGATTCGGCTCCGCGTGAATCGGACGGCCAGCGCCGCACCACGCGTTATGACATCGACCTGTTCAAGTGCATCTACTGCGGATTCTGCGAAGAAAGCTGCCCGGTGGATTCGATCGTGGAGACGCACGTGCACGAGTACCACTTCGAGCACCGCGGCGAGAACGTGGTGAACAAGCTGCAGCTGCTGGCCATCGGCGACCGCTTCGAGCAGGACATCGCCGCTGCACGGGCCCAGGACGCGGCTTTCCGCTGAGGACGACATCACATGAATCCACAGCTGATCCAACTCATCCTTTTCTACGCCTTCGGTGTGGTTGCCGTTGGCGCTGCACTTGCCGTGATCACCCTGCGCAATTCCGTGCACGCGGTGCTTTCGCTGGTACTTACCTTTTTCTCGGTGGCCTGCATCTGGCTGCTGGCGCAGGCTGAATTCCTGGCCATTGCACTGATCGTGGTCTACATCGGCGCGGTGATGGTTCTGTTCCTGTTCGTGGTGATGATGCTCGACATCAAGATGGAACAGGTGCGCGAGGGCTTCGCCCGCTACCTGCCGGTGGGCATCATCGTGGCGCTGGTGATGCTGGCGGAGATGATCGGCCTGATCGGCGTGCGGGCGATGGGCCTGCACGTCATGGGCGACGATCCTGCCGCTGCGGCAGGGCTGTCGAACACCGCATGGCTTGGCCATGCGCTGTACACCCAGTTCCTGCTGCCGTTCGAAATTGCCGCCCTCATCCTTACCGTCGGCATCGTGGCTGCCGTGGCCCTGACCTTGCGCCACCGCGGCGGCGTGCGCCACCAGTCGGCCGCCGAGCAGGTGGCGGTTGACCCGCGTACCCGCATGCGCATCGTCAAGATGGCTTCGGAAACCATGCCCACGGAAACCGCTCCCCCCGTTGCCCCGCCGCAGGAGACTTCGCCGTGATCACGCTTGCGCATTTCATCGTGCTCGGCGCGGTGCTCTTCTGCATCGCTGTTGCCGGTGTCTTCATCAACCGCAAGAACGTCATCGTGCTGCTGATGGCGATCGAATTGATGCTGCTGGCGGTGAACATCAACTTCGTGGCCTTCTCGCGCTTCCTGGGCGACGTGCAGGGCCAGGTGTTCGTGTTCTTCATCCTTACCGTGGCTGCGGCCGAATCGGCCATTGGCCTGGCGATCCTGACCTTGCTGTTCCGTAACCGCAGCACGATCAACGTCGCCGAAATCGACAGCATGAAGGGCTGACCCACATGGATCTTTCACTTTCGGTCCTGCTCACCATCGCCGTGGCACCGCTGGCTGGCGCGCTGCTAGCCGGACTCCTGGGCCGCGTGATCGGCCGCGTGGGCTCCCACTGCGTGACCATCCTGGGCGTGGGCATTGCCTGCGCGCTTTCGATCCACGTGCTGTGGCAGCTGGTAGCGGGGGACGCAAAGACATTCAACCAGGATGTATACACCTGGTTCCAGGTCGGCAACCTGCACGCAAGCGTGGGCTTCATGGTCGACCGGCTCACCGCCATGATGATGGTGGTGGTGACCTTCGTTTCCCTGCTGGTGCACGTGTACACGATCGGCTACATGGCCGACGATCCGGGCTACCAGCGGTTCTTCAGCTATATCTCGCTCTTCACCTTCTCGATGTTGATGCTGGTGATGAGCAACAACTTCATGCAGCTGTTCTTCGGTTGGGAAGCGGTGGGCCTGGTGTCGTACCTGCTGATCGGCTTCTGGTACAAGAAGCCGACGGCGATCTTCGCCAACCTCAAGGCCTTCGTGGTCAATCGCGTGGGCGATTTCGGCTTCCTGCTGGGCATCGCCGCGGTGCTGTATTTCCTCAATACGCTTGACTATGCCACCGCTTTCGACAGCGCCGGCGCCCTGACCGGCCGTGCCATCACGGTGTTCGACGGCCACCCCTGGCCTGCGGCAACGGTGATCGGCATCCTGCTGTTCATTGGTGCGATGGGCAAGTCCGCCCAGGTGCCGTTGCACGTGTGGTTGCCCGATTCGATGGAAGGCCCCACGCCCATCTCGGCGCTGATCCATGCCGCCACCATGGTGACGGCGGGCATTTTCATGGTGGCGCGCATGTCGCCGCTGTTCGAGATGAGCGAAGGCGCGCTTTCGTTCATCCTGGTGATCGGTGCCACCACGGCGCTGTTCACCGGCCTGATCGGCATCGTGCAGAACGACATCAAGCGCGTGATCGCCTATTCCACGCTGTCGCAGCTGGGCTACATGACGGTCGCCCTCGGCGTGTCGGCCTATAGCGGCGCCGTGTTCCACCTGATGACGCACGCTTTCTTCAAGGCGCTGCTGTTCCTGGGGGCAGGGTCGGTGATCATCGGCATGCACCACGAGCAGGACATGCGCTACATGGGCGGCCTGCGCAAGTACATGCCGGTCACCTGGATCACCATGTGGATCGGTTCGCTGGCCCTGGCCGGTACGCCATTCTTCGCCGGTTTCTATTCGAAGGACGCCATCATCGAGGCAGTGGGCGAATCCCATCGTTGGGGCGCGGGTTATGCCTACTTCTGCGTGATGGCGGGCGTGTTCGTGACCTCGCTGTATAGCTTCCGCCTGCTGTACATGACCTTCCACGGCGCCGAGCGCTTCACCGTGATCGGCCATCATGGCCACGCCGCGCACGGGCACGCTGTGGTGGCTGCCGTTGCTGGGGGTCAGAGTATTCACTCTGACCCCGGACATGGCGCGCATGGTCATGATGCGTCCGATGCGCACCAGGAAGATGACCACCACACGCCGGGCGAGCTCGAGCACGCACCGTCCGAGTCGCCGTGGGTGGTCACCGTCCCACTGGTGCTGCTGGCCATCCCGTCCGTGCTGATCGGTTTCTTCACCGTCGGCCCAATGCTGTTCGGCGGCTGGTTCGGCAAAGCCATCCATGTGGAAGAGCAGAACAACGTGCTGGGCGAGTTGGCCGGTGAGTTCCACGGCGCCGCCGCCATGGCCCTGCACGGATTCATCCAGCTGCCGTTCCTGCTCGCCTTGGCCGGCTTCATCGTGGCCACCGTCATCTACCTGTTCAAGCCATCGATCGCCGATTCGGTCAAGCGAGCCCTGCATCCCATCTGGCGCATGCTCGACAAGAAGTATTGGGTGGACGAGGTGTACTTCGCCATCTTCGCCAAGGGCGGCGTCAAGCTTGGCCGTGCCTTCTGGCGCGGTGGCGATGCAGCCTTGATCGATGGCGTGCTGATCGACGGTTCGGCCAACGTGGTCGAGCGCATCGCTTCGGGCGGGCGCCGCCTGCAATCGGGTCTTCTTTATCATTACGCCTTCGCCATGATCCTCGGCCTCATCCTGCTCTTGGGCGGGTATTGGCTGGTCGGGCAGGTCTGACCCACAGGGAATAGAGCATTCATGTCCAACCACTTGCTCAGCCTGCTGATCTGGCTCCCCATCCTCGGCGCGGTCCCCGTGCTGCTGGCCGGCGGCCAGCGCCCGAATGCCGCGCGCTGGATTTCCCTGCTTGTAGCCGTGGCGACCTTCGCCGCGAGCCTGGCGCTGATCCATGTGTATGACCCTTCCACGGGCACGATGCAGGTGGGTGAGAACCTGAGCTGGATCGCCAGCGTCGGCATCCACTACTCGCTCGCCGTCGACGGCATTTCCGTGGCGCTGATCGCCCTGACCGCCTTCACCACCATCCTGGTGATCGTGGGTGCGTGGGAGGTCATCGCGGTGCGCACGCACCAGTACATGGCTGCCATGCTCGTGCTGGAGGGCCTGATGGTCGGCGTGTTCTGCGCCACCGATGCCTTGCTGTTCTACGTGTTCTTCGAGGCCATGCTGATCCCGATGTTCATCATCATCGGCATCTGGGGCGGCCCGCGGCGCGTGTATGCCACGCTGAAGTTCTTCATCTACACGTTCTTCGGCTCCATCTTCATGCTGGTGGGGCTGATCTATTTGTACTCGAAGGCCCACACCTTCGATATCGCTACGCTTGCGCACCTGCCGCTTTCGATGACCGAGCAGTCCTGGCTGTTCTTCGCCTTCCTGCTGGGCTTCGCGATCAAAGTGCCGATGGTGCCGGTGCATACGTGGCTGCCCGATGCCCACGTGGAAGCACCCACGGGTGGCTCGGTGGTGCTGGCGGCGGTGATGCTGAAGATCGGCGGCTACGGTTTCCTGCGCTTCTCGCTGCCGATCGTGCCCGATGCGTCGGAGCATTTCGCGCCGCTGGTGATTGTCCTGAGCCTGATTGCCGTGGTGTACATCGGTTACGTGGCGCTGGCCCAGGAAGACATGAAGAAGCTGGTGGCGTATTCGTCCATCGCGCACATGGGTTTCGTCACCCTGGGCATCTTCATCGCCTTCATGCTGGTGCGCGAACACAACAACGTGCAGGCGGCGCACCTGGGCATGCAGGGCGCGATGATCCAGATGATCTCGCACGGTTTCATCTCAGGCGCCATGTTTACCTGCATCGGCGTGCTGTACGACCGCATGCACACGCGCCAGATCAAGGACTACGGCGGCGTGATCAACGTCATGCCCTGGTTCGGCCTGTTCTACGTGCTGTTCGCCATGGCCAATA
>NZ_DATHFX010000521.1:0-7847 GCF_035317885.1 Pinirhizobacter sp. | reverse complement strand
TTGCCGCGGGTACCGGCGCCTTGGCTACGGCCGACAACTCGGTGGCCATCGGTGCCGGGTCCGTGGCTGATCGCGCCGACACGGTGTCGGTGGGTTCGGCGGGTGCCGAGCGCCAGATCTCCAACGTTGCAGCGGGTTCGCAGCGGACGGACGCTGCCAACTGGGGCCAGGTGCAGGATGCGCTGGCCACGGCCAACCGTTACACCGACGATCGCTTCGACGGCGTGAACCGCCGGATCGGCGAAGTGCAACGCCAGGCCAACCGTGGCATCGCCGCTTCCGCGGCCTTGATCAACGTCACGCCGTACATGCCCGGCAAGACGGTGCTCAACGCTGGTGTCGCGAACTATCGTGGTGAGTCCGCGCTGGGCGTGGGCGTGTCGCGCTGGAACGATACCGGCCGGGTGAACTTCAACGCCGGCGTGTCGGCCGCGGCGGGTGATTCGCCGATCTTCCGGATGGGGGTAGGCGTGGTTTTGGGCGACTGATGTCGCCCGGGGAAACGCCCCGGCACGAACGCCAGGGCCCCAGGGATGGGAACCGGTGAGGGAATATCGCGGCGGGCGCCTTTGGGCGCCCGTTTTTTTCACGGGGAGTTGCCCCGGCAACTCCTAGCATCGGCGATGAATCCCCCCGTCACAGGAAATTCATGCCACGCATCCCCCCACGTAGCGGCGTTGCATTCTCGATGAAGGCCGGCCAACGGCTGGTGGTGACCGATCCCTTTGGCGAGCAGGTGGCGGACCTCGTTGCCTTCAGCCTGGAAGATCCCCGGGAAGTCATTTCCTCGGGCCGGAGCATCGACTATGCGGGGAAGATCTACCTTTCCACCGGGGACGAGCTCTATTCCAATCGCAGCCGGGCCATGTTCCGTATCGGCGAGGACTACGTCGGGCGGCACGATTTCCTCTTGTCGCCATGCTCGGCGGAGATGTTCCGCAAGCTCTACGGCGATACCGAACCGCATCGCGGATGCTTCGGCAACCTTGCCGCCGCCCTGGCGCCCTATGGCATCAATGGCGACCAGATCCCGGTGGCCTTCAATGTGTTCATGAACGTCCCGGTGCATGCCGATGGCACCATCACGGTGGAACCACCGCTCAGCCGCGCCGGTGACTGCACCGTCTTCGAGGCACGGATGGACCTGATCGTCGGACTCACCGCCTGTTCGGCCGGGCAGTCGAACAACTTCGCCTATAAGCCGATCGACTATCAGGTGCGTGACCATGACTGAGCTTGCTGATCGCCTGGCCCGGCCACTGGGAGCAACACCGCGGGTCGGCCGCTTCGAGCGACTGCCGAAGTGGCTGAACCTGGTGCCGATGGTCGTACATTGGTGCTGGCTCGGCATCGGGTATCGAAGCCTGACATTGCCTTCGGCGCTCAACCCGGGCCTCACTGCCGGTGGCTTGCTTGGCGAAGGCAAGTCGGAATACTTCCGTGCCATGGGGCCGCTGGCGACTGCCGCAACGGCGCCGTACATCAGTTGCAAGAAATTCCCCGAGTGCGATGCCCAGGGCCTGGCGACCAGGCTCCGTGACGCGGGCCTGGCATACCCGGTGGTGGCCAAGCCGGAGATCGGCTGGTGCGGATTCGGCGTGCGACGCATCGATGACGAAGCGGGGCTTGCCGACTACCTAGATCGCTTTCCCGCAGGCGAGGATTTCATCCTGCAGCGGTACCTGGACGAACCGGGCGAAGCCGGGCTGTTCTACGTGCGTGAACCTGGGCAATCGCATGGCGAACTCGTCGCCATCCTGCTGCGTGCATACCCAAGCGTAGTCGGCAATGGCGTCGACGATATCGGTACCCTGGTGCGGCGTGATGTCCGCGCGCGGCGCGGCATGCACGATTCGCAGCACGCGGCATCGTTCGATCCTGGATACGTTCCCGTCAGCGGTGAGGTGGTGCGCGTGGCAACCGTCGCCTCCACGCGGGTAGGCGGGGGCTATGAAGACGGCACCCGGCTGCGTACGGCGGCGCTGGATGCGAAGCTTGACGAGATCGCCCGGGACATGGGTGATTTCCACGTGGGGCGTTTCGATGTCCGCTATGCCACACCGGCGGCGCTGGCCGCGGGGGACTTCACCATCATGGAAGTCAACGGTGCAGGTTCCGAGGCCGTGCATGCGTGGGATCCACGCTACGGCATCGCCGACGTCTACCGCATCGTCTTCGCCAAGCAACGGATGCTGTTCCGCCTGGGTGCCATGGCCCGCAAGCGTGGCAACGCCCCGGTAAGCGGGCGCAGGCTCGCGTCGTTGTTCCTTCGCCAGAGGCGACTGTTGCGGACCTATCCGCCGTCGAACTAGCCGTTCGGCGCCTTCGCTTATGCTTCACCCGGTGCCGGCTGGTTGACCAGGCGCTTGCGCAGGAAGTATTGCCAACTGAACACCAGTACTGCCGCGGCGCACGGAAGCAGGTTGTAGATCAGGCGGTAGAGCACCAGCGCGGCCAGCACTTCCTCGCCCGGTACCGAGGGCAGGGCAGCGAGCACGGTGGCCTCGAACACGCCAAGGCCGCCGGGCGAATGACTGATGATGCCGATCAGCACACCGATCACCAGTACCGGCACCAGGCCTGTGAAACTGGGCACCGCGCCTTCGGGCAGCAGGATGTAGAAGGCGATCGCCGCGGCCGTGGCTTCGATGAGCCCCAACACCAGCTGCTGTGCAAGCCAGGCGCGGCGGATGCGGGGTACCGTGACGTGACGGAACGGTTTCTTGCCGCTGGCCGCGGGCAACCACCAGATGGTGGCAAGCAGGGCAACGGCGATGATCGCCCCGGCCACGCGATGGGTCCAGGGATCTTCCGGTGCGATGATCATGGTGATCGCCAGCAGGCCGCCGGAACCCAGCCCGACACTGATGCCGACCAGGGTGACGATGCTGCCGATGTCGATCGCATTGAGTCCGCGCGCCTTGTAGGCGCGGTAGCGCACGGCGCCGCCGGTGAATGCATGGAAGCCCAGCGTGTTCGATAGCGCATGGGCCATCCAGCCCACCGCGAGCGATTGGCCTAACGGGATGCGTCCGGGAACTACGGCCTGCGTGGCGTAGCGCTCGTACAGCGCCAGCACGGTGAAGCTCACTACCGTGGCGCCCAGCGCGATCAGCATGCTTGACCACGAGGTATCGGCGAAGGAGTTGTGCAGGCTCGTCCAGGACATGGTCCTGGACAGGTGCACCAGGGTACCTATGGCCAGCGCCAGCAGTGCCAGCGTCAGGCCCACTTGTATCCACTTCCTTCCCTTCATCGACTCGCCATGGTCGCCGCGATACGGCGGTGGCGGTCATTGTGGCTCAAGCAGCCTCGGGAAGGGGCAGCCCCCAGGCATAGGAGTCCATCGCCAGCACGCCGTAGGTCATGCCACCGGGAAGCAACTGCGCCTGTTCGCCTTCGGTGGCGGCGCCCGCGGCCACCACCAGGGGCAGGAAATGTTCCTCGGTGGGATGTGCACGCTCGGCGGACGGTGCTTGCGCGCGGTAATGCAGCAGCGCATCGGTGTCGCCGCCGAGTACTGCCCGGGTCGCCCAGCTGGCGAATTCCTGGGCATAGGGGGCTTCCTTGCCGCCGTGGAATACCTCGTAGAGGTTGTGGGTGAGACTTCCCGAACCGACGATGGCCACGCCTTGCGCACGCAGCGGCGCCAAAGCGCGGCCCATGCGCCAGGCTCCGGCGGTATCGAAGTCGCGCGGCATGGATACCTGGAACACCGGCGTGTTCGCCTCGGGCAACAAGTAGCGCAGTGGCACCCATGCGCCGTGGTCCAGGCCGCGCCCGGCATCTGGCTCGGCGGCGAAGCCTGCTGATTCGAGCAGTTGCACGGCACGCGCGGCCCAGTCGGGTGCGCCCGGCGCCCGATAACTCAGTCGGTAAAGCGGTTCGGGAAAGCCTCCGAAGTCGTGGATGGTGTCCGGTGCGGGTGTGCTGGCCACGCGCACACCGCGCGTTATCCAGTGCGGCGAAACGATAAGTACCGCCTTGGCCGCGCCCATGCGCCCTCCTGCCGCTGTCAGTACCGGCCCGAGCTGGCCAGGTTGCAGGGCGAAGGTGGGCGCACCGTGGGAAATGAAGAAGGCAGGGGCGGAATGCGTAAGGTTGGTGTCCATGCACCCAATGTAGGTTGCCCGGGCATCGATGGGTACGCTCGTTGCGCGCACGCATTGTTTCTTCTGGCGTAACGACGGCAAAGCCGGCCATGTACTTGACGTCAGGTGCCGCGGATCACCAGCTCCACGGGCAGGCTCTCCGATTCGGCATCTTCGTGGCCGATGAGGCCCAGCACCTTGCGCGCCAGCAACGTACCGCCGCGCTGCCAGTCCTGACGCACGGTGGACAGCGCCGGAAGGAACGTGGCGCCCGCGGGCATGTCGTCGTAGCCCACCACCGAAACATCGCCGGGGACGGACTTGCCCAGCCCGACAGTAGCGCGGATGGCGCCCATGGCAAGCAAGTCGTTGCAGGCGAAGATGGCATCGAAGGCCACGCCGCGTGCATGCACCGCCTGAACGGCCTCGGCACCGGATTCGGGAGTGAATTCGTCCCGCTTGAGCAGCAACGGCTTGATGCCGCGTGCGGCCAGTGCGTCGACGAAACCATTGAGCCGGTCGAAGATTTCCGGATGGCTGGGATTGCCGATGAAGATCGGTTGCCGCCGTCCCAGTGCGAAGAAATGCTCCGCTACGCGCGCGCCGCCGCCGCGGTTGTCGCTGCCGATGGTGACGTGGGAACCGGCCACCGACGTTGCGCCCCACACCGCCATCGGCAACCCCAGGCGGTCGAAGCGGCGCACGGCTTCCTGGTTCGCACCCTGGCCCAGCAGGATCAGGCCGTCGGCCGCCTGTACCGCTGCCACGGTGGCGCCCTGGCGTGTGGTCAACAGCACGCTGTACCCGGCGGCGGTGAGCTCCTGCGAGATGCCGCCGAGCAAGGCCAACGGATAGGGATCGAACATGCCGCGCTGCGCCGTGGGCTTCATCTCCACGATCACGGCGACCGTATGGCTGCGGCGCAGCCGGAGGTTGCGCGCATTGACGTTCAGCTTGTAGCCATGCTCGCGGGCAATCGACTGGATGCGATCACGGGTCCGGGCATTAACCAGCGGACTGTCGCCCAAGGCGCGGGAAACGGTGATCTTCGACACGCCCGACAGGCGAGCGAGGTCTGCCATGGTAGGGCTGGACGGCGGCACGCGACCTGCGATGGCTTTAGTCGTCCGGCTCAACGGCCTGGTTTCCCCTGTGTGCTATCGCAGCCATGGCGTTCGCGTGGTTGCTTGGCCGCGGCCATGGTGCCTTATCGGCGCCAGGAATTCAGCCAGCCGATAATTGTGCACTGCAATATGTAACGAAGGTGTGACGCGGGTGTGAAGATACCTCGTTCGGGTGGCTTGATATCGATAACAATCGCTGGCACAGTTCGCTCGCCTGTGACGGTATGCAATCGTTTACGGGTAATGATATCGATAACAACCGACGTGCCGGGAACCCGTTAACGTGCCGACTAGCGCCATCGCTCCCTTGGCAGAAATTCCCAGCGTAGGGAAATGCGATCCGTGGGTGCTGCGGCGCCAGGGCACGGACACTTCGACTTTCGCCCAGGAAGAAAGCCTCTTCGCCGTTGCCAACGGCGCGCTGGGCGTACGCGGCGGCCTGGAGGAAGGTGGCAACCACAGCCAGCGCAGCTTTCTCGCCGGCGTATGGGAACGTTCGCCGATCCACTACCACGAGCGGTTTTCCGGTTTTGCCCGGCACACCGATACCCGAGTGCCCGTGGCCGATGGCACCGGCATCCGCCTGCGGCTGGGCGATACGCTTGTCGACCTGGCGCAGGGCCAATGGCTGGGCTTTGCCCGTGAACTGGACATGCGCCGCGGCGTCTTCCGGCGGACCCTGCGCTGGCGCAGTGCGTCGGGGCAGACGCTGGACATCATCGCCGAACGCCTTGCCGCGCTGGACGAGCCGGGGCTGCTGACGATGCGCTACCAGGTGATCTCGGTGGATTACTCAGGCTCCGTCACGCTGGAATCGTCCATCGACGCGGGCAAGGCTCCGGTGGAGCAGGGCGACGATCCTCGCATCGGTGCACAGATTGAAGGTGGCTTGCACCTGGTCGCCGCCCACGCCGACGAACGATCGGCCTGGGTGATGCAGCGGACCACCCACAGCGACATTTCCGTGGTCTGCGCGCAACGGCATCGCGTGATCGAAGGCGACCTTGCCATCGGTGCCTGCATGCCCACGGCGCGCGGCGTGGTGCAGGTGTTCAGCGGCACGCTGGCCCCCGGGCAGGGCGTGTCGATCGAGAAAAATGTCGGCTATGCGTGGACCGCCCCGGGCGATCAAGGCTCCGCGGAACGGTTGCATGCGCTCGCCGAAGCGGTACTCGACCGTGCCGGGGCGATGGGTTTCCCGGCGTTGCTGGTGCAGCAGGCCGGTACGCTCGAACGCTTCTGGAATGAAGTTGACCTTGGCTGCGACGACGCCCTGGTGGAACAGTCCCTGCGCTTCAACCTGTTCCATCTTTACCAGTCGTCCGGGCGCGACGGTAGCGGCAGCACCGCCGCCAAGGGCCTCACTGGCGAAGGTTACGAGGGGCATTATTTCTGGGACACCGAGGTCTTCATGTTGCCCGCGCTGGCGCCGGTGGCACCGGAGATCGCGCGCAACATGCTGGCGTACCGGTACCGCACGCTTGATCGCGCCCGTGCCCATGCCCGTGAGATGGATCACGCAAGTGGCGCGCTGTTCGCCTGGCGTACGATCAGCGGCGATGAGTGTTCGTCTTATTTTCCCTCAGGTTCTGCGCAGTACCACATCAATGCCGCCGTGGCCTGGGCGGTTCGCCATTACTGGGATGTCAGCGGCGACGACGGCTTCATGCTGGATGAGGGTGCCGAGATACTTTTCGAGACCGCGCGCGTATGGCGCGATGTAGGGCATTTCAGCGACCGCCACGACGGCGCGTTCTGCATCCACGAAGTAACCGGCCCGGATGAATATTCGGCGCTGGTGAACAATAACTTCTACACCAACCGCATGGCGCAGCGGCATCTGGCGGACGCTGCCGGCACGGCGCGCTGGATGGCCCAGGCGCATCCGGAACGGTTCGACGCGCTGGCCGCGCGCCTGGGCCTGACCGACGGGGAAGTGGCTCAGTGGCGGCAGGCGGCGGCCATGATGTACCTGCCAACGGACCCGGCGCTGGATATCTATCCGCAGGACGATGGTTTCCTCGACAAGCCGCGCCTGCCAGCGCACTTCCAGGACCACACCAACAAGCAGCCATTGCTGTTGCGCCTGCACCCTTTGACCATCTACCGCTACCAGGTGTGCAAGCAGGCCGATGCGCTGCTGGCACTGATGCTCGCCGGCGAGCATGTGGGCGTGGCCGCCAAGCGGCGCAACTTCGACTATTACGAAGGCGTCACCGTGCACGACTCAACGCTTTCGGCGTCGACTTTTGCCGTGATGGCGGCCGAAGTCGGCTATGCCGACAAGGCGTACGATTATTTCCTGGACACGCTGCGCGTGGATCTCGATGACCTGCATGGCAATGCAGCGCACGGCGTGCACATGGCGGCCATGGCTGGCAGCCAGCTGGCGCTGACCTGGGGCTTCGGCGGACTGCGCGTGCGTCATGGCAAGCCGTCGTTGGCGCCGCAATTGCCCAAGGCATGGAATTATTACCGCTTCGGACTGCATTGGCAGGGCTGCCACCTGCGGGTGGAAGTGGATGCCGATGGCGTGCTGTACACCCTCACGCGCGGCGAGCAACTTTCTTTCGCCCATGGCGGTGTACCGCAGACCCTCCAGGCCGGGCAATCCGTGCGCCTGGCACTGCCG
>NZ_DATHFX010000520.1:0-12797 GCF_035317885.1 Pinirhizobacter sp. | reverse complement strand
CGGCCAAGGCCGCGCGCCGAGTGGGCGCTGGCGGTGCGGCGACCCCGGCGGCGGGGCCTTCGCCGGATGCGGTGGCCGAGGAACGGGAGAAGCTGAAGCAGCAGCAGGATGCCGAGCGTGAGCGGCGACTGCGCGAATATACCGACACGATGACGATCATGAAGCAGCGCGGTGCGCGTGCTCCAGATGGCAAAGCAGCAAAAAAGGCGCGCAAGGGTAGCGCCGCCATCGCCGCCGCCCGTGGTTCGTTTAAACCGTTACAGGTGTTTGCCGAGGGTGACTCGTGGTTCGACTACCCTCCTTTTCTATTCCACGGCGGCATCATTCCGCGTCTGCAGGATCGTTTGGGTGTTCCCATCCTGAACATGGCCTCGGCAGGTGACGAGGTTCGCTTGATGCTGGGTGTCGAAGAGCGCAAGCGACTGATCAAGACTTTCGTCGATGGGTGCCCGGCGGGAGGCCCGTGGGACGTCCTGCTGTTCTCCGGTGGCGGCAACGACATCGTCGATAATCCGATGGCTCTTTGGGTGCGCGATTGGGATCCCACCATAGAGGCCAAGCACCACCTGGACTCCACTCGCTTTGCCGCGGCCTTGGCGATTGTGCGCGCCGGCTACGAGGATCTGATCGCGCTGCGAAACAAACTGAGTCCGAACACTCACATCGTTCTGCACGGCTATGACTTCGCCATCCCCGATGGGCGAGGCGCATGCGGTTTGGGCCCTTGGATGAAGCCCACGTTCGACCTGCACAACTTCCCGACCAGGGCTGCAGCGCAGGAAGTCGTCACCGAAATGCTCAAGCAATTCGCTGCCATGGTGAAGTCGATGACCATTGCGAAGGCGGTGACTTATATCGAGACGCAGGGCACCTTGGCGCCAAAAACAAGCTCGTGGCATAACGAACTTCATCCGTCGTCGGACGGCTTTGACACATTTGCCGATCTGTTCCAGGCGCACTTGAAGGGGCAGTTTCCCGATCGGGTGGCGTGACATGCTAGGGCTTGAAGTGATGCACGTAGCCCACGCTAAAGCCCCCAGGCAACCAGCCCACGATCAAGGGTGAATCGCGACGCGCAGCCCAGATGCCTATGCCGGTACCGATCATGGCGCCCACCAGCACATCGCTTTGCCAGTGCGCGTGCACTTTCATGCGTGCCACGGCATCGTACGCCGGCAGCAGGGCCAGGGCGTAGACGGCCGGATGGTCGTTGCCGTAGTTGACGATGAACGGTGTCACCGCCGCGGACATCGCCGCGACTTCGCCACTGGGAAAGCCCTTGCCGCGGCTGGAGAAGAAACGGTTGGGACTGTCTGTTTGCGAGGGGCGCTCGCGCCGGAAGGTATATTTCAGCGCCTGGGTACTCACGCCGGTGATCACCATGGCGTCGAGCGAGCGCCAGAATGTGTCGCCAAGTTCATCATGGTCACCCAAGGCCAGCGCTCCACCGCCGACGGTGAGAATCGTGCCGTAAAGCAGGGCCTGCTGATTGCTGCGTTTCCAGATGCCACGGTTGTCGTAGTGAAGACGATGATCAATACCCAACGGCCCCCCGCTGGCACATGCCGTACCGGCGATGGCCAGCGCGAACAGGCCGGATAAGAATGAGCGCATGACGGACCTCCAGCGGCGGCGCGCTGCCACCGATAGGCCGACGCTAGCGCTTGGCCCTTTTGGTTCCCTTAAGTCTTTTGATTCCCTTAGTGGGTCGCGGCTGGCGTATGCTTGAACGGGTCACCCCGTCCGGAGATCCCCGCATGAAAGCTAAAGCTAAAAACAAAGGCCTGAAAGCCAAGGACAAGGCCGAGGCCATCAAGCTCCGCAAGGCGCCCCTCAATACCCCGACCGACCTCCGCGCCGAGGCAACCCGGGATATCTCCGGGGCCCTCAATGCACTGCTTGCCGACGTATTCGCCCTGTACCTGAAAACCAAGAATTTCCACTGGCACATGTCAGGCCCGCATTTCCGGGAATGGCACGAACTGCTCGATGGCCATTCAGGTGAGCTGCTGGCCATGACCGACGACATTGCCGAACGGGTGCGCAAGATAGGGGGCACCACCGTGCGCTCGATCGGCCAGGTTTCCCGCCTGCAGCGCATCAAGGACAACGATGCGGACTTCGTCACGCCGGAGGGCATGCTTGCGGAGTTGCGCCAGGACAATGTCCAGCTGATTGCCGAAATGCGCGCCACGCATGAAGTGTGCGCAGAAGAGAACGATGTGGCCACCACGAGCATGCTTGAGAACTGGATCGATCAGTCCGAGAAGCGCGCGTGGTTTTTGTTCGAGACCCTACGCGCCTAACCCGCAAGAGGGTCGTCACCTCGGCGGTGGACATCGTATAACGGGGCACGGACCCTCCGGCCCCGTTACCGGACTTTTGCAGCGCGTTCACGCCCTGCCAGCCTAACTTGACGTGTCCATCCCCACCGGAGACCGTCATGTCCCACATCGGCAAGAACACTGGCTTATTCACCAGGGTTGCCAAGTCGGTGTCGTCAGCGGCAGGTCACCCGGCCACTTTCATCGCTGCGGTTGCCATCGTGGTGATCTGGGCGGCTTCAGGACCGGTCTTCAAGTTCGGCGATACCTGGCAGCTGGTGATCAACACCGGCACCACGATCATTACGTTCCTGATGGTTTTCCTGATTCAAAACAGCCAGAACCGGGATACCGAGTCGATGCAGATCAAGCTCGACGAGCTTATTTGTGTAGTCAAGGAGGCCAATGATGCCCTGCTTGACCTGGAAGAACTCGACCAAAAGGAGATCGACCGGATTCGCCAATGCTTCATTGACAAGGCAAAACGTTCACATGAGGCGCGCGACCGCGATGCCAATGACGGCGGGGCGAACGAGGCGCCGGATACGCAGTCACTTGGTGGGGATCAGGGTCGCTAGGGGCAGGGCCAACTCGACCTGTTGACAATGTGCCGTATGAGCGTACTATAGACCATCAATAGTACGAACATACGGCAGAATCATGGGCTACTCACAGGCAGAAAAGGCACAGAGCAGGGAACGCATTCTCTCGGCGGCTTGCGCCCAGATTGCCCGGGAAGGCATGGACAGCCTCGGCGTGGCCGAGGTGATGAAAGATGCAGGCCTCACTGCCGGCACCTTCTACAGCCATTTTTCATCGCGCGACGACCTCGTCGCCGCTGGCGCCACCCGGATGATGCAGGCGGGCCATGCGCTAGTCGAAGCATTGCTTGAAGAAGTGAAGAAACCTTCACTGAAGGCGATCGTCGATATCTATTTCAGTGAAGAACATATCCGCAGCACGGAGATAGGTTGCGGCATTTGTTTTCTTGTCGGCGAAGCGCGCTTCGGCGGTCCTTCAGTGCGCAAAGCCATCTCGGACCAATTCGAACGCAGCGTGGAGCAGCTCATGCCTTTCATCGGCACCGGCGCGCCTGCAAGGCGCCGGGCGAGGGCGGCGCTGGCGTCGGTCGTGGGCGCGGTGAATCTTGCGCGGGCCATGGAAGACCCAGCCGTCGCCAAAGACATCCTGTCGGCAACGCGCGAGCAGATTCTCGCCGGAAGCTAGTTCTTCATTTTCCCCCTTTCCTCCCATCGGCCAGTAACGCTGGCAAGGTTGTCTTATGAATACTTCTACGTCTTCCACCAAAGGCAAGGCCCTTGTCACGGGCGCATCCACCGGCATTGGTGCGGTGTATGCAGATCGCCTCGCCCGGCAGGGTTATGACCTTATCCTGGTTGCCCGCAGCGCCGACAAGCTGGCGCAGGTGGCTTCGCGCATCTCGGCCGAAACCGGCCGCAAGGTTGAAACCATCACCGCGGATCTGGCTGACGCAACGTCGAGCAAGGTAGTGGAGGCACGCCTGCGTGACGATTCATCCATCACCATGCTGGTCAACAACGCGGGCCTTGGCGCAGCGTCGAAGCTTCTTCAATCGGACATCGGTGATATGGAGAAGTTGATTTCCATCAACGTCGTTGCACTCACCCGCCTGACCTATGCGGCGGTGCCGGCGATGGTCAAGCGTGGTGCGGGAACCGTCATCAATATCAGTTCGATCGCTGCCATATCGCCGGAGGTTCTCAACGGCGTCTACGCCGGCACGAAGGCATATGTGGTTGCGTTGACGCAGTCGCTCCAGCATGAATTGGGCGGGTCGGGCCTGCGGTTCCAGGCTGTCTTGCCCGGCGCGACGGCGACGCCGTTCTGGGATACCGCCGGCGTGCCGATCGCGCACCTTCCCAGCGAGATTGTCATGTCGGCCGAAGACATGGTGGATGCGTCGCTGCGCGGCCTGGAACTCGGCGAACTGTTGACCATACCAGCCGTACCCGATGCAGCGGATGTCAGCCGCCTTGAGGATGCGCGGCGTAACCTGTTCCCGAACCTGTCGCGTACCACGCCGGCTTCGCGTTACACGGCATAAGGAAACGACTCAACGCTCGCCGCGGGCCGATACCAGCCGAAGAAACGCTTCGTGCTGGTATCGGCTCATGCGGAGCTTCTGGCCGGTATCCATGGTGACCACGTGGTGGCCGTTGAACCATGGCTGGATGGTCTGTACACGGCGGATGTTGATAATGGCCGAGCGATGGATGCGGGCAAATTGGCGCGGGTCCAGCCGCTCCGCGAGGCCTGTCAGGGTTTCGCGCATGTCGTAGGCACGATCAACCAGATGCACCTGTACCGTATTGCGGGTGGCCTTGATCCAGACGATGTCCGCCACGTCGACGAAGATAATGTGGTCGTCGGTTCGCACCGGCACGCGCTCGAGGTAATCGGTACGTCGTTTTAGTGCGTCAAGCACTTGCTGGATGCCGGAATTGTCGCCGCGTGTGGCAACGCGGGCCTTGACCCGCCGTAGTGCCTCGGAAAAGCGTTCGCGGCTGAAAGGCTTGACCAGATAGTCCACCGCGTTGGCCTCGAAGGCACGCACGGCATATTGCTCGAAGGCGGTAACGAAGACGGTGGTCGGCATGCGTGTTGCGCCGATGGTCGCCACCACGTCAATGCCGTTCATAGCGGGCATCTGGATATCCAGGAAGACAAGGTCCGGCGATTGCTCTCGAATGGCCCGAACGGCCGACGCGCCGTCACCGCATTCGCCGAGCACGGCCATATCAGGATCCTCGCGAAGCAGCCGGACGATGGCGCGGCGCGCCACCGGCTCGTCGTCCACGACCAGTGCGTTGATGGTCATGCCGACGCCACCTCCGGCTCGTCAAGGTCCTCCAGCTCGCGATAGGGAAGGTCGATGCGGCAGGCCACACCTTCGGGCCAGATCATGTCCAATCGAACTGTCGCGGCATCGCCATACAGTTCCCGCAGCCGGAGTTCAGTGTTCTTCAGGCCGATGCCATGGCCGGGTGCTGCATCGATGGAAGCTTGTCCAGGCTCAAGCGTGCTGTTCCGGTTACGTACCTCGATGCGTAGCGTGCCTCCCTCACGCCTGGCTTCAATCTCCACGCAATCAGGTCCCACCCGCTGGCTGATCCCATGGCGGATGGCATTCTCGACGATGGGTTGGAGGATCAGGCTGGGCACGGCGCAGTCAAGGGTATCGGGCTGGACATAGACGCGTGTGGACAGGCGATCTTTGAAGCGCATCTGCTGGATGCCCATGTACAGATCAAGCAGCACCAGTTCACGCCGGAGGCTGATCTCCTGGCCTGCCTGGTCGTCAAGGAAGGCGCGCAAGAGGTCGCTCAGGCGGAGCAACATGTCTTCGGCGGTGAGCGCGTCCTCTTTAAGCAGGGTGGCGATGGCGTGCAGCGTATTGAACAGGAAATGAGGTTGCAGTTGGGACCTCAACGCCTGCAGGCGTGACTGTGCAAGCTGGGCCACCAGGCGGCTTGCTTCGACCTGGCGCCGCGTCTTCTCGGCATGAAGTTGGGCGGCTTGTTGAATGGCAAAGAGGGCCCAGTACGTCAGTAGGTCGCGCAGGATGTGCCGGCTGAACTGGTTGACCTGTTCGCCAAACGAGCTCGGTTCAAAGGGCGTGGAGACCAGGGCGCCGATCACCAGCGCCAGCGCGGTAACGGCGAAGCTCGCCACCAGCTGTATGCCGAGTTTCCGGAAGTCCACTGGAACTTCCAGGGGAAACCTTGCGGCAAGATCAAACACCAGCGGCGCCAGGGCGGCCCAGGTGTACCACTGGATCATCGACCACCGCAGGTAGGTGATGGCGGACCAGCTGTGGCCGTCCAGCTGATCCTGGAAGTATTTCTGTACCGCAAACAGCAGGACGATGGCAGTCCAGATTGCAAGGTACCGCGCCAGCCCGACTTCGATCGATCCCAGGCGAACTTTCATGGATGGGTGCTCAAGGGGCGATGAGGCCATCTTAGACGCAGTTATTGCGGCATCCAAAATAGGGTGGCAATCCTACGATTGGCCCCTTTGCTACGACGATTCGTCCCGAATGTGTGGCGGCAGGTGCCGCCGTTCCGGCCTGATACCCACGACCCCACCCGTCTGGAGTATCGCCATGTATGCCCACCGCTTCGCCACCGTCGCTTCCGCTGTCGTTGCTGCCATGGTGTTCTTTGGCGACATGTCCGCCCACGCATCGGAGCCGTCACAGGCTCTATCACGGGCCCGGATTTTCACACTGGTCAATGCCACCTCGGACAGCATGCTCTCCGTGGCCCTGGCACCGGCAAGTAGTGGAGAATTTACCGACGTCGCTCTGGGCGGGCCGCTGCAAGGCGGATTGAATTCGACCGCCATTCGTATCTCGGCCGGCCCCTGCATGAGGGATGTTCTTGTTGATTTCCAGGGTGGTCGCCGTGCCACCCTCTCCAACGTCGACGTTTGCCAGGGCAGCGGGCTGCGCTTGACGTCGTCTGTAAATGCGGATTCCACGATTACCTATTCGGGAAAGCCCGACGAAAGGCAGGTTAGTCGTTAATCGGCGTCGGTTGGCGGATCACCAGGTTCCGCCCGGGGGAGAGCGGATGACGCCATTGCACTTTCGAGAATTTCATCTTGCGCTATTGCTGGTCCTTGGCGTCTGCGGCATCGTCAATTGGCGTGTCTACTTCAAGTATCAAAAAGTATTTGGCCTTGATATATCCGCAAGCCAGCAGATCAGGATGCTCGTTCGCCGGGGTAACCCGGATGGATGGATTGCCATCGTCGGCTCGACGGTGGGGATACTGGCTGGCGCCGCGCTTCTTGCGCTCACCTTCTATCGATAGGCGCTGCCGCATCCGGGTCGCGGTATCATCGGTGCATGCCGGTGTTTGCCACCAAGCGAATCCATGAAACGCCGGAGCCGTCCGACGGGCATCGCGTGCTGGTCGACAGGCTTTGGCCACGTGGCGTATCAAAGGTCCGCGCGGCCCTGGACGACTGGAAAAAAGACCTCGCCCCGTCGGTCGAGCTTCGGCAATGGTTCGACCATGATCCGGCGCGTTTCAAGGAATTTTCCGCGCACTACCTCGATGAGCTCCGGGCCAATCCGGCCGTCGATGCTTTTCTTGCCGACGTGAATGGGCGGCATACCATGCTGCTCTATGCGGCGAAGGATCCAGAGATCAACCACGCCCTCGTGCTGCTGCGTTACCTCAACAGGCGCCTGCCGAAGAAGGTCGCGCGATAGGTGGCTATAGGCCGATGTCGCTCAGGCCCGGATGGTCAGCCGGCCGGGGCCCGGATAAATCCCAGAAGAACTTGCGATCGGCGACGCCGATGGGAAGGTCGTTGATCGACGCGTGGCGCACCCGCATCAGGCCCGACGGATCAAATTCCCAGTTCTCATTGCCGTAGGCACGGAACCAGTTGCCCGAATCGTCGTGGTACTCGTAGCTGAATCGCACGGCGATGCGGTTGTCCTGCCAGGCCCATAGTTCCTTGATCAACCGGTATTCGAGTTCGCGGCGCCATTTGCGGGTGAGGAACGCAACGATCTCGGCCCGGCCGGTGATGAATTCGGAGCGATTTCGCCAATGGCTGCCTTCCGTGTACGCCTTGGAGACGCGCTCGGGATCACGGCTGTTCCATCCATCTTCGGCCGATCGCACTTTCACGATGGCACTGTCGCGGTCAAACGGTGGGAGCGGGGGGCGGGTGTCGGCCATGGGCGTCTCCGGGGGAATAGCGAGTTTAGAACAGTGCACCGGGATTTCCTTGCGGTGGGTGGTAAACCATATGGCTGGCTGCCCGTTCTTGCTGCAGTACCCACTGCCATCACCCCAAGGGACCGGATCCATGTTTTTTAGACTTCGTTCCCCCAGGCCACTTGGCCTGGCATTGGCCTGCGTAGCCACGCTTGCCGGCTGCGCCACGCAAGGCACGCCTAAACTCGCCATCCGCCCGCAGCATCCCCAGGACCTTGGCGGACACTGGGTGGTGGACCCCTCCCGAAGCGAAGACCCGGACGCCAAGATCGCGTTGCTGGCATCTGAGCGTAAGGGACAGGGCGGCGGTGGTATGGGCGGCCATGGCGGTGGCCATGGCGGTGGAGGCGGCGGCATGGGTGGCATGGGCGGTGGTCATGGTGGCCACGGCGGTGGCGGCAATGCGGGCAGCTCTGCTTCCACGTCGCCATCCAGTACCGGCCAGGGTGCCGGCAGCGGCCTGGTCGAATCGCTGCAGCGGCGCGGCCTTATTCCCGACAAGCTGGATATCGTGCAGAAGCCAGGCTTGGTATTGCTCTCGCCCGATGGCCAACCCCATAGCGTGTCGGTGGATATTGCCTCGTCCACTTCCCCCGTGGGCACGCAGGCAGGCTGGGACGGCGACACCTTCGTCGTGGTGCTGCATACCGCTGGCAAGCCGGACGTTACGCAGCGCTATTCGGTGACGTCGGACCGGAAATGGCTCACCGTCACCACCGACATGAAGATGGGAAAATCTTCTGACCTCAGCTTTATCCGGGAATTTTCCGCGACGACACCACCGTAAGCGAAGGACGCATCGCCGCCGGTGCTTCCGGGGGCGGTGCCGCCGTGGCGGCGCGGGTGATGGCGTCCAGGAATTCCTGCGGCGGGCAATAGCCGTGGACGGTCACGTAGTGGTGCACCATCACCGGCGCGACATAGGTCAGGCCGTGCAAACCCTTGACCCGTATCTCGCCGTTGCCCTGCGTACCCGGCAGGAAATTCGTCACGGGGTGCCCGTGCGCATCGTATCGAACCACCGGCGGTGGGCAAAACTCACAGACGTGATACCCCCGGAACAGGTTGACCGGGTGGGCAATGAGTTCTTCCAGGATTGCCTTCAGGCTTTCGTCAACCGGGCCATGGCAAAAATAGTGCTCGTTTGAAAGCCAGCCGATATTGAGGATCTCCGAACGTATCGGAGTCCATTGGTAGCTATAGGGCGTGAGATCGGCGAAATGCATGGTGGAAACGGGCCCTCCGTCACGATCCTGCCACCGCACGGGGCACGAAGAAAGTGCCAGGCCGTAATATAGGCGGCAACTTCCTTCGATCGCCCTTCGATCCATGTCCGATTCCCAAGCACCGCGCCCGTCCCCGGCGTCTCGCCTTCAGGCGATTCGCAACAGCGGCCTGCTGGATCGCCGCGGCGAGGAGCAGTTTGGCCAACTGACCGACCATGTGCGGGTGGCGATGAACGTGCCGGTGGCCATCATCTCCATTGTCGATGAGCACCGGCAGGTGTTCGCCGGCCATAGCGGCTTGCCCGAACCTTGGGCGTCGATCGGCGAGACGCCGATCACGCATTCATTCTGCCGGCACGTGGTGGAGGCGGCCGAGCCGCTGGTGGTATCGGATGCGAACCTGCACGGGCTGGTAAGGGAGAACCTTGCCATCGTGGACCTGGGCGTGATCGCCTACCTGGGCGTGCCGATCCACCTGCCTACGGGGGAACTGGTCGGTGCCCTGGCCGCCGTCGACACCCGGCCGCGCGAGTGGACCGACAGCGACCTTCGATTCCTTACCTCACTGGCGCGGGTGGTGGATACGGCCATCGGCCTGGGCGTGTCGGAGCTTAAATACCGCACGCTGATCGACGACATGAACGAGGGATTCTATGTCGGTGAGGCGATCTGGTCCGGCGACGGCCATCTGGTGGATTTCCTCTTCGAGGAAATAAATCCCGCGTTTACGCGCCTTACCGGCCTTTCCAGCGCCACGGTGCTGGGGCGTCCGTGGTCGACGGTGATGCCGACGTCGCTCGCACCCTTGCTGCCGGTGTACGAGCGCGTGTTGCTCACTGGCCAGGACGAAGTGGTACACCACAAGTCCGAGGTGCTGGGCGGTCGCTGGTTCCTGATCCGCGTGCGTAAGCTCGGTCGTTCGCGGTTCGTCGGGTTCTTCGAGGATGTCACCGAAAAGCGCCGCGCTGAGATCAACCAGCACCTGGTGAACCATGAGATCGGCCATCGCCTGAAGAATTCCATGGCCATGGTGCAGGCTATCGCCACCAGCACCCTGCGCGGCCTGGATCCGGTCCGTGTAAGCGTGTTCGAGCAGCGGCTGCAATCGCTCAGCGGTGCGCACGACAATCTGCTGGACCGGCAATGGAAGGCCGCCAAGGCGCTCACCATCATCGCCACCACGCTTGGCAAGCTCGGCGTGGACGGACGGGTGCGCGTTTCGGGGCCCGATGTCGACCTCGGGCCCAAGGCGGCGCTGACCTTGTCGATGCTGGTGCATGAGCTTGCGACCAACGCCATGAAGTATGGATCGCTATCCGTGCCCGATGGGTCCGTCGACATGGCCTGGAGCGTGGACGAAGGTACCAACGACGCATTGGTGACCATGCGCTGGCGCGAACAGGGAGGCCCGCCGGTCGTAGCGCCCACGCGCCGGAGCTTTGGCTCATCGTTGATCAGGATGGGCATGATGGGTGGCGGCGGCGCCACGGTGGATTACCTGCCCGATGGCCTCAAGGCCACGTTCCAGGCGCCACTGTCGCAGTTACAGGTTGCCGAATTCTGATTGCCGGGTGTCATCGGGTGAACTGGATACTGGCGTAGAACGCCGAGCGGTCGGCGTCGCGTGAACGATGAACGCCCGGGCCGCCCGATGCCATCAGTGCCAGGTGTTCTGTGATCGCGTAAGTCACGCCCAGTCCCAGGTTGGTGGACGCCGAGCCGCCCACGGTGTCCGCCGTCTGGTGGTAGATTTCCGCGCCAAGGGAAAACTTCTCGCCGATCTTGCGCGAGACAGCCCAGCCGACCAGCCGGTAGTTCCGATTGCCCTGGCCTGGATTGATCTGGTAACCACCGCCGCCGAAGGTCGACCAATCCCCGGCGTCCCATTCCATCCACACCGGCAAGAACAATCCGACATGCCTTGCGCCGAATTTTCGGCTGGCGGTGGGCAGGGTGATCGACGGAAAGAACGCGGCATCGGGTGACAGGCTGCCTTCGGACTGGTGCGCGAAACGGTACTTGGCGCCGAACTCGAGGTCGCCGCGCCCCACCTGGTGCCCATTGCCGTTCTCATATTGCACAGGCACGTCGGTGCTTAATTGCAAGTTCTCCGCGGCGCCATAATTGAGCTCCAGTCCTGCGTCGCCGCTGCGTTCGCGGTTGGCGTGTGTTCCCGTGGCGAACAGGTAATTCTCCCAATGACCCTGGTCCGTGGGTTCGGGATCGTCGGTGGTGTAAGGCGGGCCGGCATAGGCCTGAGTGGCCGCTGCTAGTAAGCTGGCGGCGATCAGGTACCGGACATGGCTTCGTGGCAAGGTCGCCGCCGTCGATAGGCGTGCCTTGCACGTTAGCTGGATCGTCAACAGCACTGTCCCTGCGGTTCCTTGGGATAAGAATAAACCGCCATCTCCTAGGGTTTGCTTAAAGGGTTTGCTTAAATTCGCACCCTTACGGTGGATGTCCGATCGGCCCCGTGGGCCCTTCCAGGCGTTCGCGATCCCACTTGGCAGGGTTTGCCGCAGCCTCGTAGGTGGTTTGCAGGAAAGACAGCAGCGTTTCGTCGGGGTCGTCGGCCGCCTGCACCGCGTTATACGGCAGCAGGAATTCCCCGAGCGTGGTGTCGTAGTACGCAGCTTCGGGGCTCACCTTGTACTGGCTGAACCCTCCCGGCGATGTATAGGCATAACTGTAGAACGCCGGCCCCGGTGCCGGGCCGCCACCGGGCCAGAAGCCGGCGCTGGAGACTTCTTCGCAGTACGCTTCGCGCGCCACTTCGTCGGGCATGTTGATGGCGCCCCCCGGATGCGGTGGCGCGGACCTTCCCGAGAAGCGGGTGACGGCGAGGTCGAAGGCACCCCAGAACAGGTGGATGGGGCTGCATTTACCCTTAAATCGCGTGCGAAACACATACATCACGCGCTGCGCCTGCAGCAGGGCGCGCCAATAGGCAAGCGCCACGTCGCCATCGTAGGCGCGTTTCATCTTGTCCTTGTGGAACGGCACGGCGCCTTCGATTTCGCACGGCATGGCGTCGATGTGCACTTCGATGCCGAGGCGTTTGAGCGCGGCCAGCACTTCTTTGTAGAACGAGGCCACGCTTCGCGGCATGAGTTCGATGGTTTCCGCGTTGCCGTCGGTGTCGCGGATCACCGCACGGTCGTCCAGCAGGTCGAACTCAAATTCGAAAGCGCGATCCCCCCAAGGTATGAGCCCGGTAGTGAGGCCCCGCGTGGAGAGATAAAGCGTGACTTGCCAACTCTGGTTGGTCCAAGGAGTTAGCGCCAGGCGGATCTTCCCGGCCACCTGCGACCACAGGTGAAGTGTGGTCAGGGTAGGGCCCAGGTCCAGTGACGACAGGTCTGGCCACGCAGTGCGCTTGCTTCGGGACATGGGTGTTGCCCATAGCGACAAGTCACTGCAAGGATACGCCCGTTGTTTGCCGGGCGTTGCGTTGTATCTTTGCGCGG
>NZ_DATHFX010000519.1:0-3288 GCF_035317885.1 Pinirhizobacter sp. | reverse complement strand
CCATGCGCGGCTCGAGCGCCACGCCATTCCAGGCATCGAAGTACCGGGTCCCCTCGCGATGTGGCAGCCGGATCTGCTCGCCGTCGACATCGTGCTCGTTACGATTGACCACCGTCCACAGCGTGTAGTTCGCGACGGGGAACCGGCTTGCGAAGACGCCCGCCTGCAGGGTGCGCTCGTACGGTCGCCAGTCCATGCTGGTCATCGCCGCGGCGAACTGGCGTTCGATGGTGGCGATGCGGCGCAGTGTCTCGGCATCACGGGGAGTGAGCTGGTTCCAGATGCCCCAGATGTTTTCCCAGGCGTTGTAGCCGATGCCGTTGAAGAAGATGTACTGGAAGTCGTGATTGCGGTTTCGGCCCCAGCGGTTTTCGTAGTTGATCATGTGGCGAGGCTCGAGCCACTTGAACTTGGCTACCGGCGGCACCGGCTCGTTGGGCGCTTTCTTGCCCCAGCTCTGCACGTTCCAGATCAGCTGCTCCTCGGCGCTGATGGTGGATTCGGGCTGGAGTACCACGGGATGCCCCAGGGCATCGCAGGCGTCGAAGAAGGCCCGGGGCACGCCGTTGTAGGTATCGCCGTTGATGCCATCGGCGCCGGTGGCTGCAACCAGTTCGGCCATGGCCTGCCAGTCGGACACACCCAGCTCGCGCGTGCCGTTGTCCCAGGGCATGGTGGGCAGGAACACGCGCACGCCTCGGCGATGGAAATCATCCACCGCGCTGCGCAGGCCCTCGACGCCCCCGGGCATGTCATGGGCCAGGTCGATCTTGTTGCGATCGTCGATGCCGATGTTCGGGTAGACGAACCAGATCAGTACGCTGTCGATGCCACCGAAGCGCTTCTGCAGGTCGTCGAGGTAGCGATCCACGGTGTATCGCCCCGTGGATGTGTCGAAGAAATAGCGATCCTCGACCATCATCTGCGCGTGGACGAAGTTCCGCTGGGCCCATTGCAATTCGGGCCGCCGGTAATTGGTGTCGTCGTAGCCGATGCGGGTAAGGTGCTCGCGCCGCCAATCGCGCAGTTCGCGTACCCAGTCGTCCACGCTACCGTCGATGTCCGTCTTCCAGTGGCCGATCTCGGCGAACGGCCAGCCTGGCGCCTTGCCTGGCGTGGGCAGGTAGCGGCCGGTGGTGACGTGCGAGAACTTGAACTCGGTGCGGACGGGCGCATCGTCGTCGTTGTCGCCTGGGGGATTGGATGCGGTCATGGGCTGGGTTGCCTGGATGCGATGGCACGATGGCCCGAATCGGTGGACGCTGCCAGCAGCCGCTCGACCTCGTCGAACGACGGCATGCCAGCCTGCGCGCCCATCTTCGTGCAGGCCAGTGCCGATGCGGCGGTGGCGCGACGCAGGGCGGACGCGAAGGCCTCGCCGCGCGACAACGCGGCCACCAGGGTTCCGCAGAATGTATCACCGGCGCCGGTGGTATCCAGCGCGTCGACCACGAACCCCGGTTGCGACAGCGATTCCCCGCCACGCCATGCGCGGCACCCGCGCGACCCCAGGGTCACGACCACGCATTCGACGCCCAGGCCTTGCATCCGCGCATCGATGTCGCCTTCGGGTCCGGCCAGCATGGCCAATTCACCTTCATTGACGATGAGCATGTCGATGCAACGCAACAATTCCGCTGGAAGCGTGGCGGCGGGCGCCGCGTTGAGCACTACCACCACGCCTGCATCGCGCCCGGCCGTCGCCCATGCCTGCACCACTGGCAACGGCGTTTCCAGTTGCAGCAGCAGGTGGCTTACCTGGCCAAGGGGCGGCAGGTGCGCGGCGAGGAGCGTGGCGTTCGCGCCCGGCGCCACGGTAATGGCGTTCTCAGCGGAGTCGGCTACGCAGATGAAGGCCACGCCGGTGGCCTCGGTGGCCGCGCGCACGATGTCGAGCCTTACCCCGGCCTCCCGCAGCGAGGCCTCGATGGGCGCGGCATGCGCATCGTTTCCCAATGCCAGCAGCATGCGCGTGGATGCCCCACCGGCGCGGGCGGCCGCCACCGCCTGGTTGGCGCCCTTGCCACCGGGAAATGTCCTGAAGTCGCGCCCGAGGATGGTTTCCCCTGGTGCCGGCACGCGGGCGGCGGTCACCACGAAATCGAGGTTGGCCGACCCTGCCACCAGCACCGTATGGCACCCTGCGACACTCATGGCATCGCCTGGTAGACCAGGTTGTAGAAGTTGCGACTGATGCGCGGAAGATCGCGCCTGCCGTCGTCGCGGGGGATGTGCTGCAGGAAGAGCATGGCTACCAGGTGTTCCTTCGGATCGATTGCGTAGTACGTGGAAGCGGCGCCCAACCAACCGTATTGGCCGTCCGAGCCCAACTGTCCGCGGCGCGCGGCGTCGATCACCACCGAACCACCGATGCCGAAGCCTTCGGCGGGGCTGAACTGGGTCACCGGCGGATTGAGCATGCCCAGGTGGTTGCGCATCATCATTTGAACGGTCTTGCGACCCAGGAGCACCTTGCCATCGAGGGTGCCGCCGTCGAGCAGCATGCGGGCAAAGCGGGCGTAGTCGCCGACGGTTGAATACAGCCCGCCAGCGCCACTGTCGTAATGGTTCAGGGCATCTCCAGGGTGCCTCGCGCTCGGGCCATCGGCGATGCGCAGGTGGCCGTCGTCGCCCATGGTGGTGATGTCCACGACGCGGTTGCGCTTGTTGGCCGCAACGGAGAACGAAGTGTCGACCATTCCCAATGGCGTGAATATCCGCTTGTCCAGGAACGACGCGAAGGACTGGCCGGAGGCCACTTCCACGACGCGGGCGATCAGCTCCAGCGACGCACCGTCATAGCCGAAGCGGGTGCCGGGATCAGCGGCCAGGTCCACGCGGCTCATGCGCTCGGCGAAGTCGCGAAGGTCGGAGGCACCGTGCGGATCGATGCGCTCCATCGCCTTCACCGCGGCTTCGTCGCCCTTCAGGCCCGCCGGATAGCCGGCCGTATGCGTCAGCAGGTCGTGCAGGGTGACCTCACGCGAGGCCGGCCTGCGCGTGCCATGGTCGAGCACCTGGGGATGGTCGAATCCCGGCAGATACCGCGACACCGGATCGTCCAGGCCCACCTTGCCTTCCTCCACCAGCATCATCAGCGCCACGGAGGTAACCGTCTTGGTCATCGAGTAGATGCGGAAGATCGAATCCGTCGTCATCGGCACGCGCCGGCCGAGGTCGCGGTAGCCATAGGCTTTCACTTCGACAATGGCGTCGTGCTGTATCACCAGCGTGACGCCACCGAGGTAACCGTCGCCATCGGTGGCATTGTCCATGAAGGCGTGTAGT
>NZ_DATHFX010000518.1:0-3321 GCF_035317885.1 Pinirhizobacter sp. | reverse complement strand
CCGGGACAAAGGCGATATCCAGGTGCCCGTTCCGCACCTGCGTCAGCAGGCCCGACGAAGCACCTTGCGAAAGACGTACTTCGATATCCGGATGCCGGGCGTGAAATTCCTCGATGAGTGCTGGCAGATCCAGGAATGCAGGCAGGCTCTGCATCGTTCCGATGCTCAAAGTGCCTCGCCGCAGCCCTTGCAGGGCCGCTACGGCATCACGGGCATCCGCTATGGCCGCAAGCGCGACCTTCGCTTTATCCAGAAACAATTTCCCGGCCGCGGATAGTCGAACCTGTCGCGTGCTGCGCACGAACAGTTGCGCCTCGAGCTCGGCTTCCAACTGGCGAATGGAGGTAGACAGCGCCGATTGCACGATATTCACGCGCCGCGCGGCACGAGTGAAATGCTGTTCCTCGGCGAGGGCCACCATGTGTTGCAGCTGCCGCAATTCCATGACACTCCACGCTCTTCATATCTTTGAAACAGATTAATCATATCAAAATATTCAATTTGAACGATGGCAGACCAGTGACTATTTTGGGGAAGTCCTCACTAGGAGAATTCCCCCATGGCCACCCCAGCCAGCATCATCACTCCCCTTTCCCCCCTTCCCACGCGCCAGCTTGGCCGCACCGACATGCACATCACGCCCGTGGGCTTTGGTGCCTGGGCCATCGGTGGCCCGGACTGGGCAGTCGGCTGGGGCGCGCAGGACGACAACGAATCCATTACCGCGATTCGCCATGCGGTCGAAAGCGGCATCAACTGGATCGACACGGCGGCGATCTATGGGCTGGGTCATTCCGAGGACGTGGTGCGTCGCGCCTTGGCTGGCCTGCCCCGCGTCCAGCGGCCTTACGTGTTCACCAAGTGCGGCCTGGTATGGGACGAGGCGAACCGGCAAGCGACGCCGCGCCAGGTTGGCGCTCCCGTGAGCATCCGACGCGAAGTGGAGGCGTCGCTGCGCCGACTGGATATCGAGCATATCGATCTCTACCAGATGCATTGGCCGGCCAAAGACGGCACACCGATTGAGGCGTATTGGCAAACGCTGCTGGATCTGAAAAAAGAGGGCAAGGTTCGCGCCATCGGCCTTTCCAACCACAACGTGGAGCAACTGGCCGACGCCGAAATCATGGGCCATGTCGACACGCTTCAGCCGCCCTTCTCGGCCATTCGTCGTGATGTGGCCGGTGCAGAGCTGCCTTGGTGCCACGCACACCAGACCGGCGTGATCGTCTACAGCCCGATGCAATCGGGTCTTCTCAGCGGCAGGTTTACGGTGGAGCGCGCGGCGGCGTTGCCGAAAGATGACTGGCGTTCGCGTAACGCGGAGTACACCGGCGACAAACTCGTCAGCAATCTCAAGCTTGCCGACGCATTTGGCGTGATCGCAAAGCAACGTGGCACAACGGTGGCCGCCGTGTCGGTGGCGTGGACACTGGCGTGGCCGGGTGTAACGGGCGCTATCGTCGGCGCGCGCAGTCCCGCGCAGGTCGATGGCTGGATCGCGGCCGCCACGCTGGAACTTACGCATGACGAACTGGCCTTTGTCGCCGAAGCCATCGCGCTGACGGGTGCTGGCAGTGGGCCTACCCTGCCCGGCCGCTGATCATGATCCAACGTTTCTCCGCGGTCCTTGTGGCCCTCATCGGCGTGAGCGGCTCCTTGCACGCACAGGAAAGCGATGCGCGCTTTCATCAAGCACCGTTGTCGGTCGATGAAGTGCGCAACCCTTTTGCGACTCAAGCCAACGCCATCGATGCGGGGAAAGCGCTGTATGCGGCGGATTGCGCCGCTTGTCACGGCGCAGCCGCGCAGGGCAACGGTAACGTGCCTTCCCTCGCGAGCGCCAAGGTAAAGCAGGCATCCCCAGGCGCCCTCTTCTGGTTCATCAGCAAGGGCAACATCAACGGCGGCATGCCGGCCTGGAATAGCCTGCCGGAACAGCAGCGCTGGAACCTCGTCAGTTTCTTGCAGTCACTGAAGGCCAGCGCCAACGCGTCGGCTGCACCGGCCGCGGTTGCCTCGATGACGCCCGGCAATTGGCCCGCCCCGAAGGCGCCATTTACCGACTTCCGCCACGAATCGCCAGGCACCAGCCGTAAAATTACGGTGGCCGACCTGCCTGCACCTTATGCCACGCCATCAGCCGGCAACGGTCCACAGCTTGTGGCGCGCCCGGCTGATGTGTGGCCCAAGGCACCCCCAGGCTTCAAGGTGGAACTGTTTGCCAGCGGTCTGGATAACCCACGTTTGCTACGCACGGCGCCCAATGGCGATGTCTTCGTGGCGGAAACGCGCGCAGGGCGTATCACCGTGTTCCGCGGCATCACGGCGGATGGTCGTCCAAAAGAAACCCACGTCTTCGCCAGCGGCCTCAACAAACCGTTCGGCATCGCTTTCTATCCGGCCGGGCCGCACCCTCAATGGATCTACATCGGTAATACCGACGAGGTCGTACGCCTTCCCTACAAGGACGGCGACCTGCAGGCGACAGCGAAGCCCGAGCACATCGCCGATCTGCCGCACAGTGACGGCGGACACTCCACGCGCGACGTGAGCTTCTCTCGTGATGGCAAGCGCATGTTCGTGTCAGTGGGCTCGGCTTCCAACGTCGATGACCCGGATACGACGCCGGCTGAAAAGCTTCGCGCCGATATCCTGGTGTTTCGCCCGGATGGCTCTGACATGAAGGTCTATGCCTATGGGATTCGCAACGCCGTCGGCCTTGCCATCGACCCGAAAACCGGCGAGCTATGGTGCTCGGTGAACGAGCGCGATGGACTGGGCGATAACCTCGTGCCCGACTACATCACGCATGTGCAGGAAGGTGGCTTCTATGGCTGGCCCTGGTGGTACATGGGCGCCCACCAAGACCCGCGTCATGCCGGCAAGCACCCGGAGCTGGCCAGCAAGGCCATCGTGCCGGACGTGCTGATAAATCCCCACAACGCATCGCTGCAGCTGATGTTCTACACGGGCGAGCAGTTCCCCGCGGAATATCGCGGTGACATCTTCGCGTCAGAGCATGGCTCGTGGAACCGGTCGGCGCGCGGGGGCTACGAGGTGATACGCGTGCCACGCCATGGCGGCAACCGGGCTACGGGCGAATACCAGGACTTCCTCACCGGCTTCGTGCTGCCCAGCGGCCAAGCGTGGGGACGTCCCGTCGGGATCACCACGGCCGACGACGGCTCCTTGTTGGTAAGCGATGATGGCTCGAACAGCATCTGGCGCGTGAGCTACCAGAGGCCGTAGGCCTACACACTTGGTTCGCCTCCACCGTGGAACGCTCTGAATTCGTTCATTCCAACCAAAAGAAACCCA
>NZ_DATHFX010000517.1:0-7083 GCF_035317885.1 Pinirhizobacter sp. | reverse complement strand
CCCGGGCCATGATCCCTAAACGCACACTCGGTGAGCTCATCAGGCGATTCCCCATAGGGTGTCGGGCTTCGGCGGCGATCATATCCGGGTATTCCCCGGGCCACGCGCAGGAAAAGCCGGCGCCGGACACGGATGGATGATTTCTGGCAGGATCGCGCCATGAGCCGCCCCGATTGCTACCCCAGTCCGCCGTCCGCGGTACTCGCCGGTGGCGGGCCATTGCCCTTGCTCGATACGTTGACCTCCCCTGTACCGCTGGGCCTGTTCGATTCGCCAGTGGATCACCGCCACGTGCTTTGCCTGCACCTGGGCGAACCGGTACCGGTATCGTGGCGGGCGGCGCACGGTGAGCGCACGGGGACGCGGATCCACGGCCAGTTTTGCGTGGTGCCCACCGGCTCCAGCACGCGATGGACACTGTCCCGGCCCGCGCGATCATTGCTGCTCCGCCTATCTCCGTCGCTGCTATCGGAAACCGCGGACAGCATGGGCATGGGTGCCCAGAATGCTTCGCTGGCACCATCGATCCACATTCGCGATCCACAGGTCGAGCGCATTGGCTGGATGATGCAGGCGGAAGACCACGACGACTATCCTGGAGGCAGGCTATTCGCCGACAGCCTCGCCACCGCGCTCGCGGTGCGCTTGCTGGCGCTGCAATCGCGGCATGCCAGTGTTGGCAGCAAAACCGTGCGCGCACTGCCTGCATGGCGTCTGCGCCAGGTGATCGAGTACATCGAGAGTAACCTCGACCAGGACCTCACCCTCGTCGAGTTGGCTCGCATCGCGGATTTCAGCGTGTCGCACTTCAAGCCGATGTTCAAACAGGCCACCGGCGTGCCGGTGCATCGCTTCGTGATGGAACGCCGCGTCGAACGCGCCCGTATCCTTCTGCTCGAAGGCAGGCAGAGCATCACCGACATCGCGCTGGAGACCGGCTTCGCCCACCCCAGCCATATGGCCCGCTGCATACGTCGATTGCTGGGCAAGAGCCCATCGGAGGTTGCCGCGCGGTAACGGCGGCAGGGGATGCTAGCGGTGCAGGGAAGCCATGAGAATGTGCTCGATCCAAGGCTTGGCCAGGTACTGGAACATGCCCCACATCGCCAGGATCACGCCGCCTGCGGCCAGGGCGACCATGCGCCACAAGCCCGCCTTCGTCGGCAGATGGTTCAATCGCTCGAGTATGCCGCTGACCTGGCCAGTGAGGATTCGCGTGGCGTCCTCAAGCCGCGTCACGCGGCCGGCGACGTCCTTGACCAAATCATCGCCCATGATTCCTCTCCTTGGGTTGGGCTCAATCCTCGCGTTCACGCGCGCTTGCAGCCGGTGCTCATCTCGGTAGCACAGCGTAGTGGAGAGCCAACCGCCGTGGTATCAGGTATCGCCGACTCCAACGTAGGTCGCTCTCTAAGGCGTGACGCGGGGTAGTATTCACCGTTCCCCAGCGTCCATGCAGGCCCAGCGCCATGCAATGCCTCGACAATCTCCTGCTCAATACCGATAGCTACAAGGCCAGCCACTGGCTGCAATACCCGCCGGGAACCGATGCCACTTTCTTCTACGTGGAATCGCGTGGGGGTACTTATGACCGCACCGTATTCTTCGGCCTGCAAGCGATCCTGAAGGAATACCTGGCAAGACCCGTTACCCACGCCGATGTCGATGAAGCCCGCGACCTGTTCGCGGCCCACGGCGAGCCTTTCAATGAGGCGGGATGGCGCTATATCGTCGATCACCACGGCGGCCTGTTGCCGATACGGATAAGAGCCGTGCCCGAAGGCACCGTGGTGCCGACCCACCAGGCGCTGATGACGATCGAATCCACCGACCCAGCCGCCTTCTGGGTGCCCTCGTACCTGGAGACGATGCTCCTGCGCATCTGGTACCCGGTGACCGTGGCCACGATCAGCTGGCACGCCAAGCAGACCATCCGACAGTTCCTCGAACGCACCAGTGACGATGTGGAAGGGCAGCTTCCCTTCAAGCTGCATGACTTCGGTTCCCGCGGTGTTTCAAGCGTCGAGTCCGCCGCCATCGGCGGCGCTGCGCACCTGGTGAATTTCCTCGGCACCGACACGGTGTCGGGGCTTCTGCTAGCCAAGGCCCACTACCACGAGCCCATGGCCGGCTTCTCCATTCCAGCCGCCGAGCACAGCACCATCACCAGTTGGGGCCGCGAGAACGAGGTCGAGGCCTATCGCAACATGCTGTGGCAGTTCGCCAAGCCCGGCGCCATCGTGGCCGTGGTATCGGATAGCTATGACATCTACCACGCCATCACCGAGCACTGGGGCAAGACGCTTCGCCAGGAGGTGATCGATTCGGGCGCCACCGTCATCGTGCGTCCGGATTCCGGCGACCCGGTGGCGGTAGTGCATCAATGCCTGGAACTGCTCGACGAGGCCTTTGGCCACACGGTGAACGGCAAGGGCTACAAAGTGCTCAACCACGTACGGGTGATCCAGGGTGACGGCATCAATCCCACCAGCATCCGCGCGATCCTGGATCGGGTGACCAGCGCCGGCTACGCCACCGACAACGTCGCTTTTGGCATGGGCGGTGCGTTACTGCAGCAATTGAACCGCGACACGCAGAAGTTCGCGCTGAAGTGCTCGGCGGCGCGGGTCAACGGGGCGTGGATCGACGTATGGAAGGATCCGGTGACCGACAAGGGCAAACAGAGCAAGCGCGGACGGATGACCTTGCTGCGGCATCGCGAATACGGCACCTTCAAGACGGTGCCGGTGCCGGCTCAGGCCCGTTCACTGGCAGACATCGACAAGCCGATGGGCTTCGATGATGCGATGGTGACGGTCTGGGAAGACGGCAAGATCGTCAGCGACTTCACTTTCGCGGACATTCGCGCCCGTGCCGACGCGGCAAGGCTTTAGCCGCCTTACCAGACTTCCACTTCGTAGATGCGCGTGGCCGGATCATCCGTTTGCGTCGGCTTGGTCACGTCAAGCTCCACATAGCGCGCGCGTTCATGGGCGATGCGGTGTTCGGTGATGCTTGCCGTGTTGCCCGATTCATCCACCACGGTCTTCCAGGTTTTTCCATCGGCAGATACGCGTAGCGTGAAATCGCGCGTATTCATCGACACAGGCTCGTCGCCCGCGCCGGCATGCTTGATGGTGAAGCCTGTGATCTGGTTTACCTGCTGAAGGTCGATGCGAAGCCAGCTGGGGGTCTGCAGGGTGCAGAACTTGTCCTGGGTCTTGCTTTCGACCTTGCCATTCACCGCCTTGCTGGCTTCCTCGCCCGGCTTACATATCGGTGAGCCGGTCGCGGGTTTGCCCAGCGCAAGATTGACGTGCGGGGCGGCGCCGCCATCGACCGTTTGCGCAGCCAGGGCGAAGCTTGCGGCAAGCAGGATAAGGCCGCCGAACATCAGGTTGGAAAGCCGTGTCATCAGTGGTATCCGTGGGAGGGCTGGGCCGTGCGTGGATGACTTGCGTCCCGCTCTAATAGTTCCTGCTTGGCGACCTTGGCTGTCTTGTGCTGCCCGTCGTGGCTCCAGCCCGGAGGCATGATGAGGTACAGCAGTTTGTTGCCGATGCCCGGCGCGTTCCAGACGTCCTTGCCCAGCAGGTAGAACTCGCCCAGGTACGCGTCCAGTACGCTGTAGCGATTCACCGGGCGGGTGATGCCGTACTCGATCTGGATATCGTCGCGCTCTTCCACGTAGGTGCCGAACACGCGGTCCCAGATGGGCAGAAGGTTGCAGAAGTTCGTGTCCATGTACACCACGTTGCGTGCGTGGTGCACGCGGTGGTGCGACGGCGTCAGGATGAAGCGGTTGAGCACGCCCAGCCTGCCGTTCTTCAGCGCGTTCTCGCCGACGTGGATGAAGCTGCCCCAGAAGCCATCGATGATCATGATCAGCACCAGCAGCGGCGGGCTCACGCCAAGCAGCATGCAAATGCTGGTGCGTACGAAGTCGGCATAGGCCGCTTCCAGGAAGATATGTGAATAGTTCACGCTAAGGTTCATCGCCACCGGCGCGTGATGCGTGGAGTGCAGGCACCACAGCAGCCTGACCTTATGCGCCAGGAAATGGTAGACGAAATGGGAGAATTCCCAGGCCACGTAACCATAAAGCACGCCATACCAGGTAAGGCCCGCCTGGAACAAGGCGAAGGGCTGGAACAGACCGATGCATAGCCCCACCATCGCGATGGTGATGAAGTTGCCGATGAACCGGTTCAGTACCATCACCAGCAATGGCACCTGGTAGTGCTCGCGCTTGAACGTCTTGACCGCCACGCTGCGCAACAGCTCGAACAGCAGCAACGGCGGCAGCAGGGGATTGAGCAGCGCGCCGAAGCCATTGACGGTAAGCAGGGCGCGATAGTCGCCCGCGGCAATCATCCCCAGCAATGGACCTAAGCCAAAGAAGTCGAGCAATTGGTCGTGCACCCATCCCACCACTCCCATCGTTGGCACCACTCCCAAATGTGACTGGAAGACCGGTTTATCACGATCTAAATTTGCCTGCAAGTGAATCTGGCCGGAGACGGGCTATGTCGTGGAACGCGTTCGATCATGCCGTGCGGGGGGTCGTGGACACGGCGGCCGGCAGCGGCTGGGCGGCCGAATCGTCCTCGTGGCTATCGATGACGACGCGATTGCGCCCCAAGCGCTTGGCCCGATACAGCGCGGCATCCGAAGCGCGGCACAGCTGCTGCAAGTCGTAGCCTGTCATATCGGTGGAGGCCAGGCCGATGCTGGCCGAGAAGGAAACCACCACGTCGTCCATGACCAGCGGCGAGGCGGCGAGCGCCAGGCGGATGCGCTCGGCGACCAGGGTGCCCTGCAATCGCGGCATATCCATCAGCAGCATGCCGAACTCCTCGCCACCAAGGCGCCCGAGGAGGTCAGCCTTGCGCAGCTGTCCCTTGAAGATCGCGACAGCGTGCTTGAGCACCGCATCGCCCACGGCGTGTCCATGAGTATCGTTGACCTGTTTGAAATCATCCAGGTCCAGGAAGACCAGGCAGCCGTCGCCGGCGCGCTTGTCGAGGGCGCGCAGTGCGCGCTCGGATTCGCTCATGAAATGCTGGTGGTGGAAGATCCCGGTAAGTCCATCGCAGGACGACAGCCCCTTGAAGCGAAGTTGCGAACGCTTGATGCGCACCATCCAGAAGATGATCGAAAGCAGGACGAGGGACATCATCACGATGTAGAGACGGCTCGCCTCCACGGCCTTGGCATCGAGTGCCTGCTGGAGCCGCAGGATGCGGTTCTCCTTGCTCAGGCCTTCCGTCTCGAGCTTGTCGGCGAGGAAGTGCTGGCGGGCAGCCTCGTAGGCCACGTTCCTGACGTTTGCATCGCGCAGGTAGCCCTGGTCCTGGACGACATAGTGTTCGTAGAAATCCAGTGCGCTGGCGTAATGCCCCTGTGCTTTGTCGATCGTGTACAGGACGCGGTAGGCGAACCGCAGCGCCTCGTTGACGTCACCGGGGTGGGTCATGGCAACGGTCTGGAGCGCGGCTTTCCGTGCTTCGGTGGCGTTGCCCATCTGTTCGTAGATCTGGGCGCGCTGGCTGGCCAGGTCGATGAGATGCGGAAAGTACTGGCTTGCCTGGATGGCAGGGGTGATGCGGGCGACGGCCGCGAGGGCCTCGGCCAGCTTGTGTTCCTCGAACAGACGGTCCACCAGGATGAGCGCGATGGTATTGGCGAAAAGCGGCTGGCGGTCCGCCGTGCAGGTATCGATCGTCTGCACCAGCTCCGGACTGTGGGACGTCAGATGGCGGGCGCCCTCGAGCGCGGTGACCTTCTGCACCATGGCCTGGCAAGGGGATTGGCCGGCCGGCGTGGCCGTCAGCATCATGTCGGCGTACTTCAGCCCCTGCTCGGGCTGGCCCGCGAACGTCAGCATCTGCGACAGGTTCGCCAACAATGAGAATCGGGCGTCCGGGTCGGTCACGGTAGGCAGCGTGTCCGCGACGCGGGTCGCCATGGCGTAAGCCTCCGCGTATTTGCCTTGGCCCGTCAGGTTGTTCATCAACATGGCGGTGGCGCGGTAGCCCAGCGTATCGCCTTCCGCGTCCGCAAGGACATCCCGGAAAGCGGCCTCGGCTTCCCGATAGCGCCCTTCGTAATTTGCTTCCCAGCCGTCGAGGAAGCGCAGATACCGCTTTTCGCGCGTACTTAAGGCTGCCGCGTCGCGATGGAGCTCGCCCAGCATGTCGACGAAATGCGGGTGATCCTTGGTGCGTATGGCGTCTGCCTGCGCAACCCGCCCGCTGCCGGGCCCCATCGGCGGCGCTGGAGCGGCATGGCCGCACGGTAACTGCGCCAACAGCGCGAGCCCCAGCAGGACCGGCCAGGACCGCATGAGGCCAACGCAATTGAGCGACATGCCGGCTTCCCCTCAGGTCGGGGGCGTATCGTCGGGATCGTCGGGCGGGTTCTGCTCGTCGTCCTTGCCATCGCCATGATCGTCTTCGGGGTAGTGCTCGTCCTCGCCCTCACCCTCATGCCCGCCCGTTTGACTCATGTGCTCGACGTGCATCTGCACGAGACCCAACTCCTTGGTCAGGGTCGTGCCGTCGCCATTGGCTGCCAGTTCGCGCAAGCCGGCCGAGGCATCGGCGGCTTCGAGTGCTCGCGCCAGTTCCTCGGGCGACGCATGCCGTAATGTGGCATCACGGCCGATAGCTTCCAGCAATTCGACGGTGTCGCGCATATTCTTCCCCTGGTTCCTGTTGACCTTGGTGCCGTCCGCTCCCCACCCGATGACGCGGTGACAGTCCGGCATGTCGCTTTAGCGGCAGACCGCGCGCTTTCTTTAGCCCCTTATGCCGGAACGGCAGGTTCCACGCCCGTGCCGTGGACAGCATCGAGCGCATCCAGGCGCGCACGCATGATGACGTTTGGCTTCAGCGCGCACGCGGGTGGCAGCGCGAGCGTTTCATGGCCGGTGAACTCGGCGGCAGGGAAGTCACGCAGCGCCATGCGCTGGATGTGCGGGCCCTCGATCGGCAATGTCGGCGCGCGATAGACGACCGCCGGATGATCGGCCGGATAGTCCTGGAGCAAGCGCTCTGCCAGCAGCTCCCGGTAGGCGTCGGG
>NZ_DATHFX010000516.1:0-18167 GCF_035317885.1 Pinirhizobacter sp. | reverse complement strand
AACCAGGAAGCCTTGTGAATCCCACAGGCGGCGCACCTCACGGTTGCGGCCTTCGCGGATCACCACGCGGAACCAGCTGTGGCTGCCACCGCGGCTGATTACGCCGATGTCGTCGAAGCGGGCAGGGCCGTCGTCGAGTTCTACGCCCGACTTCAGGCGCTCGATGGTTTCGTCGGGCACCTCGCCATGTACTCGGCAAAGGTATTCACGCTCCAGGCCGCTCTTCGGGTGCATCAGCGCATTGGCGAGCTCCCCGTCGGTGGTGAGCAGAAGCAGGCCCGTGGTGTTGATGTCCAGGCGCCCTACCGCGACCCAGCGCGCATTCTTAAGGCGCGGCAACTGTTCGAAGACAGTGGGACGGCCGTCGGGATCTTCGCGTGTGGTCACCACGCCCTCGGGCTTGTGGTAGACGATGACCTCGGCGTCGCTGCGCGAGTCGGTGGACACCACGAACTGCTTGCCGTCGATAACCACCCGGTCACCGGCGTGGACCGACGAACCAATGCCGGCGGCGGTGCCGTTGACCTCGATCTCGCCGGCCTGGATGCGCTGTTCGAGCATCCGGCGCGAGCCCAGGCCCGCATTGGCCAGCACTTTGTGCAGGCGTTCTTCCAGTCCAGCCACTTCGGGCTTGACGTCACGTTTCAGGGATAGCACGGATCGCTGCGGCGCATTCATGCGCGGTACTCCTCGGTGTCTTGCGTTGCGGCGTCATCATCGACGTCTGCGGGTTCTGCCTCGTCGGCAGTAGGGGAAGCCGAGGCGATGTCATCGGCCGGCTCATCGGTGGCGGAGGCCGGCGCGTCGGCCGGCTCCTGGTTGTCGGCGTCCGGCGCAACGGCCGGTTCGTCGGAGTGGGAAGCGGCGTCGACCGCTTCTTCGGTATCGGTTTCCAGCGTCTCGGCGTCGGCGGTCAGGGCGGGGAGTGCCCGCTCGTCGCCGTCCAGGCGCATCTGGGGATTGAGATCCTCCAGGTCGCGGATTTCCGAAAGCGGAGGCAGGGCGTCGAGCGACTTCAGGCTGAAGTAGTCGAGGAAGATGCGGGTGGTACCGAACAGCGCCGGCTTGCCGGGGACATCCCGGTAGCCCACCACGCGGATCCATTCGCGTTCTTCCAAGGTCTTGATGATGCTGCTGGACACCACCACGCCGCGGATCTGCTCGATCTCGGGGCGGGTGATCGGCTGGCGGTAGGCGATCAGCGAGAGCGTCTCGAGCAGCGCGCGCGAATACCGGCTGGGTTTCTCCGTCCACAGGCGCGAGATGAAGGCGTGCTCGCGCTGGCGGACCTGGTAGCGGAAGCCGGAGGCCACTTCCACCAGTTCGATGCCGCGGCCCTCGCAGTCGGCGCGCAGGGACTCCAGCGCGCGGGAGAGTTCCTCGTGGCCGACGGCATCTTCCTCGACGAACAGGCCGTCGAGCTGCTGTACCGTCATCGGCTGCGAGCTTGCCAGCAGGGCAGCCTCGAGGATCGGTTTGAGTTGTTCGTGTTCCATGGTTTCCTGGAATGTGCAGGGGGCGTCGCCGTCAGGCGCTCGCCTGGTCCTCGTCGGGCAATTCGATGGCGGCGTCGTCGGCGACCTTGGTCTTGACGTAGATGGCGCCGAGGGGCTCTTCCTGGACGATTTCCACCAGCAATTCCTTGGCCAGTTCCAGCATGGCCAGGAAGGTGACGACCACGCCCAGGCGGCCTTCGGTGGGGTCGAACATGGTCTCGAAGCGGTGGAAACGGCCATCGCCGAGCGCGTTCAGGAGCTCGCCCATGCGCTGGCGGACGCTCAATGGCTCGCGAGCGATCTCATGATGGGTGAAGAGGTCGGCCCGCTGCAGGACGTCGCGCAGGGCCAGCAGCAGTTCGCGCAGGTCCAGCGGCGGCGGCATCTTCACGACCACCCGCTCGCCGACATCCGCGTGAACCGATACGGTGTCGCGCTCGAGCCGGGGCAGCGCGTCGAGGTCGGCAGCGGCCTTCTTGAAGCGTTCGTATTCCTGCAGGCGGCGGACGAGTTCGGCGCGCGGGTCTTCCTCGATGCCTTCCTCGGCCGGCGGCCGGGGCAGCAGCAGCCGGGATTTGATCTCGGCAAGGATAGCCGCCATAAGCAGGTACTCAGCCGCCAGTTCCAGTCGCATGACGTCGCGCATCATGTCGATGTAGTCCATGTACTGGCGGGTGATCTCGGCGATCGGGACGTCCAGGACGTCCAGGTTCTGCCGGCGGATCAGGTATAGCAGGAGGTCGAGCGGGCCCTCGAAGGCCTCCAGGATCACTTCCAGCGCATCGGGCGGGATGTAGAGATCCTGGGGCATCTGCAGCATGGCCTGGCCACGCACGACCGCCAGCGGCATTTCCTGCTGCTGCGGCTGGTGCGCGAACGGATCGCTGGTTGGCTGGCTAGCCATGGGCTGAGCTGGATCGATGCTCATCTGGACTCGAAAGACGCCGCCGTGGCGGCAGGACAAGGTGTCACGTGCGGCGTTGCCGCGACGCATCCGGGGTGTCGCCGGACGGGGCTGCGTGTCGTCGTCGTCTGACCGCGTGCAACGAAAGGGGCCATGGGGCCGATTCTGTCTGCTCTGGGCCGATCGCCGACCGTATCGCACCTTCGCGTCATGAGCCCATGCGGCGAAGGCGTAGCTGGATGTCGAAACGGGGGTTTCGATCAGCTTGCAGGAGCCAAGTGGAGGACACACGGTAAACCGCGCCGGCTACCGCCTTGCGCATCCACGTCACTACCCGATGGGCTTTAGGGTAGCGCCTGCGCGCCGCCAAGTCCAGCGCCGACAGCGACAGGCCAGATGGGCACAATACGGCCATGGCCACCGAGCGCGCGATCATCCACGTGGACATGGACGCCTTCTACGCGTCCGTGGAGGAGCTCGACGACCCCACGCTTGCAGGAAAGCCGGTGATCGTGGGCGGGCTGGGTGGGCGGGGGGTGGTTTCCACGTGCAACTACCAGGCGCGCAAGTACGGCGTGCGCTCGGCGATGCCGACCTCCCGGGCCCACCGCCTTTGCCCCCAGGGGGTGTTCATTTTCCCCAGGCACGACCGCTATGCGGAGATTTCCGCCCAGGTGTTCGCGGTTTTCGGCGAATTCACCGACGACATCGAGGGCCTGTCGCTGGACGAGGCGTTCCTGGACGTTACCGGCAGCCTGCGCCTATTCGCCTCCATCGAGGCCATCGGCCGGCAGATCAAGCTTCGCATCCGCGAACGGACGGGCCTGATCGCGTCGGTCGGCATGGCCGCCAACAAGCTGGTGGCCAAGCTCGCCAGTGAATTGTCAAAACCTGACGGTTTTTTGCGTGTCCGGCCCGGGGAGGTTCAGGCCGTGCTCGACCCGTTGCCGGTCGGACGTCTCTGGACCGTGGGCAAGGTCGCCGAAGAACAACTTCACCGCATCGGCATCCGTACCATCGGCGAGCTGGCGCGATGTGATCCGGGACGGCTGCAGCGGGCCCTCGGGCGCCAGGTCGCAGGCCTGCAGGCGCTTGCGCGGGGCGAGGACGAGCGCCCTGTATGCCGCGAGGTGGCCGAGCAATCCATCAGCGCGGAGAACACCTTCGACGTCGATATCGCCGACCTCGCCATGGCTGATGCATGGCTGCTGCGGATGAGCGAGAAGGTCGCCCGGCGCGCACGCGACCGGCAGATGAAGGGACGCACGGTGACGGTGAAATTGCGCGAGCCGCCCTTTACCACCTACACCCGCCAGGCCCAATTACCGGCAGCGGGGCATGCCACGCAGGATATCCACCAGTTGGCACGCCGCTTGCTGCATGCATGGTGGACCCAGCAGCCGCGTCCACGGCTGCGCTTGTTGGGTGTCGGACTTTCCGGATTTGGCGAACGGGCGCAGAATGATCTGTTCCAGCCGGCGGCCAGTACGCCGCAGGCGGATGGGATCCAGGACCGGATCAACGAGAAGTTCGGGGCGGGGAGCCTGGTACGCGCTGGCGTGTTGAAGACACGCGACTAGCGCACCTACAGCAGGATACCCGGCAGTGGCCTTACGTACGGAGACGCAGCCGACGTGGAGACAGCAGCATTGAGCAACGGCAACAAGGACGAAAACGGCGACAAGCTTCGACTACGCCATGCGCGCATGAAAGTCGAGACAGCCGTGCTGATGAGCCGGGGTGCCGAAGCGCACCCGACGGAACTGGTCGATATTTCCGCCACCGGCGCTCTGCTTCGCCGGCCGCTGGGTTGGCGCGGCGATGTGGGCGAGACGTGGGTGCTGGACATGATCTTTGGCAGCGACCTGCACATCCACATGGAGGCGCAGGTGACGCGCGTGTCGGCGCGGCAGGTGGGCATGGCCTACACGCACATTCCCGACGACAAGCAGGAGCCGTTGTGGAATCTCCTGGGCGGCTACGCCGATACGCTGGAGACCTGGTCGGACGACTAACCTGCACCCGGACGCCGATGGCGCCCGGGCGGTTGCTTCAGGTGGTTTTTTTCTTCGCCTCGTCGCGCAATTCGCGACGGAGGATCTTGCCCACGTTGGACTTGGGCAGGCTGTCGCGGAATTCGATCAGCTTCGGACGCTTGTAGCCGGTGAGGTTTTCCCGGCACCAGGCCTTGATGGTTTCCTCGGTGAGCGAGGGATCCTTCCGTACCACGAAGAGCTTGACCACCTCACCGGAGTGCTCGTCGGGCACGCCCACGGCTGCGCATTCGAGGACTCCCGGGCAGCGGACCACGATGTCCTCGATCTCATTCGGGTAAACGTTGAAGCCAGAGACCAGGATCATGTCCTTCTTGCGGTCGACGATATACACCAGGCCTTTTTCATCGATGCGGCCGATGTCACCGGTACGCAGCCAGCCATCGCTGCTGATGGCCTTGGCCGTTTCGCCCGGCTGGTTCCAGTAGCCCTTCATCACCTGCGGACCGCGAATGCAGATCTCGCCGATCTCGCCGATCGCAAGGTGCTTGCCGTCGTCGTCCTGGATGCTTATTTCGGTGGATGGCACCGGCATGCCGATGGAGCCGGAGAAGCCGGCGCCCTCGATCATCGGATTGATGGTGGCTACCGGTGAGCTTTCGGTCATGCCGTAGCCCTCGATCAGCGGGCAGCCGGTAATGGCCTGCCACTTCTCGGCCACCACGCGTTGCACGGCCATGCCGCCGCCGAAACTCATGCGCAGGCTCGAGAAGTCGAGCTTGTCGAAGCCCTCGGTGTGCACCAGCCCATTGAACAGCGTGTTGACGCCGGTGATGGCGGTGAAGCGCACTTTGGAGAGGTCCTTGACGAAGCCCGGCATATCGCGCGGGTTGGTGATCAGGATGCTCTGGCCACCGAAGCGCAGGAAGATGAAGCAATTACAGGTGAGTGCGAAGATGTGGTACAGCGGCAGCGCAGTGATGATGATTTCCTGGCCCGGACGGATCTGTGCGCCGAACCAGGCGCCGGCCTGCAGCATGTTGGCCACCATGTTGCCGTGGGTGAGCATCGCGCCCTTGGCCACGCCCGTGGTGCCGCCGGTGTATTGCAGGAAGGCGATGTCCTCGCGTGAGACATCCGGCGAAGTGGTCTCGTGGCGGCCGCCCCGCGAGAGCGCATCGCCGAAGCGCACGGCGCCGTCGATCCGGAACGCCGGCACCATCTTCTTCACATGATTGAGCACGAAGTTGATGACCGCGCCCTTGATGCCGAGCAGGTCGCCGATGCCGGTGGTGATCACGTGCGGTACCGGCACGACTTTGAGCGCTTCCTGCGCGGTGGCGGCGAAGTTGTCCAGCACGATCAGCGCTTTGGCGCCTGAGTCCTTCAACTGGTGTTCGAGTTCGCGCGGGGTGTACAGCGGGTTGGTGTTGACCACCACCAGGCCCAGGCGAAGCGCCGCGAACAGCGCCACCGGGTACTGGATGACATTGAGCAGCATGATCGCGATGCGGTCGCCCTTGGCTAGCTTCAGTTCGCCTGAGAGATACCCCGCGAACTGGTTGCTGAGTTCGTCGACCTCGCCATAGGTGACGGTTTTACCGAAGCTGGTGAACGCCGGGCGATCGCGGTATTTCTCGAAGGATTCCTCGAGCACGTCGACGATCGAGCGGTATTGCGTGATGTCGATGTCGGCCGGCACGCCGGGGGGATAGTTGTCCAGCCACGGGCGGTCGTTACTCATGCTTGATCCAGCTCTCCATGTGGTTGCGCACGCGGCGTGGGGCCGTCGTAGTATCAAGGCATTGGAGCATACGCCCGCGTATAGCGGCAAGACGCACTGCAACGAGGAACAAGCCATGCCAGGCAGGCTCTTGAAGCTGCTCATCGTCCTTGGTTTGGCTGCCCTGGCGGCCGCCTGCCACCGCGGGTCCGACGAGGAACAGGTACGCCAGGCCATCGCCGCCACACAGTCGGCCGTGGAGGCAGGCAAGGCCGGCGATACCGTGGCCGCGCTCACCGACGATTTCGACGGCAACGGCGGCGAACTCGATCGCCGGCGCCTTGAAGGCATGGTTCGCCTGGCTGGCCTGCGCGGAGCCCATCTTGGCGTGACCATGGGGCCGGTGGCCGTGGACAGGCGCGGCGACCGCCTGGTGGCCACCTTCACCGTCACCTTGACCAGCGGCACCGGCCTGATCCCCGATGAAGGCGCGATCTACCACGTGGAAACGGCCTGGCGCCGGGAGGGCTCCCGATGGGTGTGCTATTCGGCCACGTGGTCGCGCTAGTGCCATGAAAAAAGCCCCGCTTTCGCGGGGCTCTTTGTCTTAGCGCTTTGCCAGCTGGCGCAGCACGTATTGCAGGATGCCGCCGTGGCGGAAGAACTCGCGTTCCTTCGGGGTGAGCAACAGCACCTTCACCGTGAACTGCTTCTTCTTGCCGTCCTTCGAGGTGGCGGTGACGGTGGCTCGGGTGGACTTGCCGGCGTCGAGGCCGGTGATGTCGAAGGTCTCATCGCCCGTCAGGCCCAGCGTCTGTGCGTTCTCGCCGTCCATGAACTGGCAGGGCAGCACGCCCATGCCGACCAGGTTAGAGCGGTGGATACGCTCGAAGCTTTCGGTGATCACGGCCTTGACGCCCAGCAGCAAGGTGCCCTTGGCGGCCCAGTCACGTGAGGAGCCGGTGCCGTATTCCTTGCCGCCCAGTACCACCAGCGGCGTGCCGGCAGCCTTGTACTTCATGGCCGCATCGTAGATCGGCATGGTTTCGCCGGTGGGCACGTGGCGGGTGTAGCCGCCTTCCACGCCGTCGAGCATGAGGTTCTTGATGCGGATGTTGGCGAAGGTGCCGCGGACCATGACATCGTCGTTGCCGCGACGCGAACCGTAGGAGTTGAAGTCCTTCGGCTGCACGCCACGGGAGATCAGGAAGGCACCGGCGGGCGAATCCTTCTTGATGGAGCCTGCCGGGGAGATGTGGTCGGTGGTGATGGAGTCGCCGAAGACGCCCAGCGCGCTGGCGCCGTGGATGTCCTGGATTTCACCAGCTTCGGCGCTCATGCCATCGAAGTAGGGCGGGTTCTTGATGTAGGTGGAGTCGTCCCACTTGTATAGCGCGCCATCTGGTGAGGCGATCTGGTTCCAGCGGTTGTCGCCCTTGAACACATCGGCGTAGTTGTCCTTGAACATCTGCGCATTGATGGAGCCGGCGATGGCATCGGAGATCTCCTGGTTCGACGGCCAGATGTCCTTCAGGTACACCGGTTTGCCGTCGCTGCCGTTGGCGATGGGGTCTTGCGTCATGTCGATGTCCAGCGTACCGGCCAGAGCGTAGGCCACCACCAGCGGCGGCGAAGCCAGGTAGTTCATCTTCACTTCCGGATGCACGCGGCCTTCAAAGTTGCGGTTACCCGACAGCACAGAGGCCACGGCGAGGTCGCCCTCGGCAATACCCTTGCTGATCTCCACCGGCAACGGGCCGGAGTTGCCGATGCAAGTCGTGCAGCCGTAGCCGACGACATAGAAACCGACCTTCTCAAGTTCGGCGAGCAGGTTGGTCTTCTTCAGGTAATCGGTGACCACCAGCGAGCCCGGCCCCAGCGAGGGCTTGACCCAGGGCTTGGCGGTGAGGCCGCGCGCGGCGGCCTTCTTGGCCAGGATGCCGGCGCCGATCATCACGGCGGGGTTGGAGGTATTGGTGCACGAGGTGATCGCGGCGATCACCACCGAGCCGTCGTTGAGCTTGAAACTCTTGCCGTCTTTCTCGACCGTGACACCGCCGTTGCCGAGGTTGTTCGCCTCGTTGCCGATGGCGGTGGCGCCGCCTTCGTTGGCGAAGCGCTCGGTGGATTCGCTCTTCGGCTTGCGGTTGGCGGTGAGCGGGCCCACCGCGTCCAGGAAGCTTTGCCGCACGCTTTCGAGCAGCACGCGATCCTGCGGGCGCTTGGGACCGGCCATCGACGGACGGACATCGGCCAGGTTCAGTTCCAGGGTGTTGGTGAATTCCGCATGCGGGGTGTCGGCGTCGTGCCACAACCCCTGCGCCTTGGCATAGGTTTCCACAAGCGTGATCTGGTGCTCGTCGCGGCCGGACAGGCGCAGGTAATTCAGCGATTCCTGGTCGACCGGGAAGATGCCGCAGGTGGCGCCGTATTCCGGGGCCATGTTGGCGATGGTGGCGCGGTCGGCCAGCGGCAGCGCGGCCAGGCCGTCGCCGAAGAATTCGACGAACTTGCCCACGACGCCGAGCTTGCGCAGCATCTGGGTGACGGTGAGCACGAGGTCCGTGGCGGTGACGCCCTCGGCGAGCTTGCCGGTGAGTTTGAAGCCGATCACCTGGGGAATCAGCATCGACGACGGCTGGCCCAGCATCGCGGCCTCGGCTTCGATGCCACCCACGCCCCAGCCGAGCACGCCGATGCCATTGATCATCGTGGTGTGCGAGTCGGTGCCGAACACGGTGTCGGGGTAGGCCCAGCTTTCGCCGTCGACGTCGGCCGTAAACACCACGCGGGCGAGGTTCTCCAGGTTCACCTGGTGGACGATGCCGGTGCGCGGCGGCACCACCTTGAAATTGTTGAACGCCTTCTGGCCCCAGCGCAGGAAGCTGTAGCGTTCCTGGTTGCGCTCGAATTCGATCTCGACGTTGGTGTCCAGCGAGCCGGACGTGCCAAAGACATCCACCTGCACGGAGTGATCGATCACCAGTTCCGCCGGCGCCAGCGGATTGATCTGGGTGGCATCGCCGCCGAGCTTCACCACAGCATCGCGCATGGCGGCAAGATCCACCACGCAGGGCACGCCGGTGAAGTCCTGCAGCACCACGCGGGCGGGCATGAAGGAGATCTCGGTGTCGGGTTCGGCCTTGGCGTCCCACTTGGCCACCGCCTCGATTTCCTTCGAGGTGACGTTCACCCCGTCCTCGGCGCGCAGGAGGTTCTCCAGCAGGATCTTCATGGAGTAGGGCAGGCGCTTCAGGTCGAATCGCTCACCCAGCTTGGTAAGGCTGGCGATGGCGTGGCGCTTGCCGTTGACTTCGATGCTGTCCCGGACGGAGAACGAGTCTTTCATTGCTTGCTCCTGGCTTGATGCTGGCTGGGGAGGCGCCGTGGGGCGTACGGCCCGTCAAAGTTGGTAATTATCGCCCAAAACCGTGACCGGACGTGAGGGAGGCGCCACCGACCCTGGCCTCGGGGCGGCTAAGATGCCCGCCTTGAGAGAGTCGTGATTTTCCGCGGCGAAGGATGGGGCCCTGGGCCTCCTGGCACAAACGGTTTTGATGGCATGCAGCGTTCGATGATTTCGACGGCACTTTCCGCGGTATCGCTGCGTGACCTGGCGCTGGTGCAGGCGGTGGCGCGTGAAGGAAGCTTCATCTCAGCCGCGCGGCTGATGAACATCAGCGCCTCGGGCCTTTCCCACCAGGTGCAGAAGGTGGAGCAGGCACTGGGCATCACCCTGTTCGAGCGTGGCGGGCGCGGCGTGGCCCTGGCTGGCGGCGGCGCGCGGGTGATTGCCCTGATCAGCGACGTGCTGGCCAGCGCTGAACGGTTGCAGGCCGGGGCACTGGCCGGGAGCATCGCTTTTGGCGGCGAGCTGCGGCTGGGCGTACCGGCCACCCTGGGCCCTTACCTGCTGCCCCAGTTGATCGAGCCGTTCCCGCAGCGTTTCGGCGAAACCAGGCTCACCATCAGCGAAGGCAAGCCCAGGGGTCTGCTGCGGCGCCTGGCCGAGGGCGAGCTCGACGCGGTGCTTGCGCCACCGGGAACCACCGTGCCTGGCTTGTCGCAGCGACCGCTGTTCTTCGAGCCCTACGAACTTCTGATGCATGCCGACCATCCGGCGGCGGGTAAGGCGAGCGTGGCGCTGGCGACGCTGGACCCGGCCCAGGCAACGCTGATGGCCGAGAGCCATGCCGGTGCCCAGGGCAGTGAGCGTATCCAGGACGTGAGCCTGGAAAGCCTGGCTACCCTGGTGGCCGTGCGCGGGGGCTACACGCTGGTGCCGGTGCTGGCCCATGACCGCCTGGCGTCGATTCCCAACGTATCGTTGGTAAGCGTGGAAGGACAGGCGCCGGGGCGCGAGGTGGCGCTGTATTGGCGCAGTGCCACGGCCTGGGGCGACGACCTGGCCGGGCTGGGCGACTTGCTGGTGGACCTTGCAGGGCGGATGCCGGGGCTAACCCCCGTCATCGAGGGTGGCGCCGGTCAGCATCCCGCGGGCGATCATGCTGGCGCGGCGCCGGTATAGCACCAGGTGCCACTGCCGGCCACCGAGCTGGTGCCACAACACCGCTGCACGCACGGCCGCCAGCAGGGCAGAGCGGACGCGGTCGACCACGGCCTTCTGCTGCAGGTGGGAGGGCATGCCGGTCACCATCACGCGCGGCTTGAGCGTGGACAAGGTGCTGGCATAAAGCTCGGCCAGGCGAGCGGCCACGTTCGGATGGGCCATGCCGAAGTGCTCCACCTGGCGGCGCGCGGCGACGATGCCTTCCTGCAGGCGCGAGAGCAGTTCCGGCCGGCGCGAAAGCGTGCGCTCCAGGCGCAGCACGGTGATCGTGGTGCGCATCACGGCGATATCGCGGGTGCTGGCGTCTTCGAGTTGGCTCAACAGCGTGCGCAGGCCCAGCCGCACGCCACTGACACCGCCGAAGATCGCCTCCACGGTATCGGCGTCCAGGTGGAACACGCTGCCAAGGCTTGCCTCCATGGCGGCATCGTCGGCCCGGCCTTCGGTGGCCAGTTGCTGTACCAGCGCGGTGGCCTGGAACAGGCCGGCCAGCGCCAGGACGCGTTCTTCGTTCATGCGGGAACCTTAGCTTGCGAAGGGGGAGCCAGGCCGCCGTAGGCGGCATCGGTCGCTTCGATCACGGCGCCGCCCAGGCAGGCCTCGCCATCGTAGAAGACCACCGATTGGCCCGGGGTAACGGCGCGCTGCGCCTGGTCAAATTGTACGAACAGGCGGTCACCCGATACGCGGACGGCGCAGGCCTGGTCGTCCTGGCGATAGCGGGTCTTGGCGGTGCAGGCGAATTCGCCCGCCGGGGCCAGGCCCGCCACCCAGGTGGCGCCGCTGGCTTCCAGGTGGCGCGAGGCCAGATAGCGGTTGCTGCCGCCCTGGGCCACGATCAGCGTGTTTTCGACCACGTCCTTGCCCACGACGTACCACGGCTCGCCGCCAGACTCGCGCCGGCCGCCGATCCCCAGGCCGTTACGCTGGCCCAGCGTGTAGTACATCGCGCCCTGGTGCTCGCCCACGTCGACCCCGTCAGGCGTGACCATGCGGCCGGACCTTGCCGGGATGTACTGGGCCAGGAAGCTGCGGAAATCGCGCTCGCCGATAAAGCAGATGCCGGTGGAGTCCTTCTTCGCCGCGGTGCCAAGGCCGGCCTCGCGCGCCAGTTCGCGGACGCGGGGTTTCTCGATCTCGCCCACCGGGAACAGGGTGGCGGCCAGCTGCTCCTGGCCCAGTGCATGCAGGAAGTAGGTTTGGTCCTTTGCGCGGTCCACGGCGCGCAACAGGCGGTAACGCCCGTCGTGGAAGTCAACGCGGGCGTAGTGGCCGGTGGCGATCTTTTCGCCTCCCAGGGCGCGGGCGTGGTCCAGGAAGGTGCGGAACTTGATCTCGCGGTTGCACAGGACGTCCGGATTGGGCGTGCGCCCGGCCCGGTATTCGGCCAGGAAATGCTCGAACACGCCGTCCCAGTATTCGGCGGCGAAGTTCCGCGCATGGAAAGGCAGGCCCAGCCGGCCGCAGACGGCGACGGCGTCTTTCCGGTCCTGGTCGGTCGTACATGGACCCTGGCGGTCGTCTTCTTCCCAGTTCTGCATGAACATGCCTTCGACCTGGTGCCCCGCCTGTTGCAGCAGGAGGGCCGCCACGGAAGAGTCCACGCCGCCGGAGATGCCCAGGATCACTTTCATCCCGGTTGCCCGGGTAGCAGGTTGCCGATGATCGAAAGGGGCAGGCGGGCGCCTGAGAGCCACTTGTCGATGCTCGATTCCACCAGTGGGCTGCGCAATTGCGCGCCCAGGGCGCCGATCTGGGCGCGCGTGAGCCATAGAGCGCGCTCGATGCCGGTGTCGAGCGGGCGGTCGTCGTGCCCCAGGGCGCGCGCGGCGAAGGTAAATCGCAACACTTGGTCGCCATGCTCGTGGCTGCGCCACTGGTCGATGGCCACCAGATGCTGCACTTGGACCGTCCAGCCGGTTTCCTCGACCGTTTCCCGGCAGGCGGCGGCGGTCAGGCATTCGCCCTCGTCCAGGTGGCCGGCGGGCTGGTTGTAGGCGATTTTGCCGTTTACCCGTTCCTCGACCATGAGGAAACGCTCGCCGTCATGGACGATGGTGGCGACTGTCACATGGGGACGCCAGACGTCGTTGTCGGGCAGGGAGGGCGTCATCGAAAGTTCTAGCCACTGGAAAAACGCCTATTGTGCCATCACCTGACCCATTCACGCGGCGCCCACCGGCGCTTGCGGCATATACTTGGACCAAAGCTGACCCACGTGCCCATGCCGACCGAAAACGAACAAGAACACAGCCAGGAACACGGCCTTGCGCTCGATACCGCGCGGCCGGAAGTAGCCCGACCGCCGTTGTTCCAGGTGTTGTTGATGAATGACGATTTCACCCCGATGGATTTCGTCATCGAGGTGCTGCGGTCCTTCTTCGGCATGGACCAGGAGCGCGCCGTGCAGGTGATGCTCCACGTCCACACCCGGGGCAAGGGAGTTTGCGGGGTATTTACCCGCGAAGTGGCCGAAACGAAGGTGACGCAGGTGAACGAGTACTCGCGCAGTAACCAGCATCCTCTGTTGTGCACTATGGAAAAGTTGTAAGGGAGCCCCATCTACCGGGCATGCGGCATCCCTTTTGCATGGCCGCCCAAGACATCAGCGGAGACGTTCCGTATGTTCAGCAAGGATCTCGAAGTCACCATTGGCCATTGCTACAAGCAAGCCCGTGAGCAGCGCCACGAGTTCATGACGGTCGAGCACCTGTTGCTTGCCCTGTCGGAGAATTCGTCCGCGCTGGCCGCGTTGCGGGCCTGTGGCGTGGACCTGCCGCGCCTGGTCGCCGACCTGCAGCGCATCATCGCTGAGACCGTGCCGGTGCTCGCGCCCGGCGACGAACGTGACACGCAGCCAACCCTGGGCTTCCAGCGTGTGCTGCAGCGCGCGGTCTACCACGTGCAATCTTCCGGACGGAAGGAAGTGACCGGTGCCAACGTGCTGGTCGCCATCTTCGGCGAGAAAGACTCCCACGCCGTGTACTTCCTGCACCAGCAGGAAATCACCCGCCTGGACGTGGTCAACTACATTTCCCATGGCATCGCCAAGATCGGCGACGATCCGGCCGTGGCCCCGGCAGCGAGCGAGCGCGAGGGCGAGGAAGGCGGTGAGGGCAAGTCCAACCCGCTGGCCGAATACGCCTCCAACCTCAATGAACTGGCCATGCAGGGCAAGATCGATCCCCTGATTGGCCGCAAGGATGAAGTCGAGCGCACCATCCAGGTGCTATGCCGCCGCCGCAAGAACAACCCGCTTTACGTGGGCGAGGCCGGCGTGGGCAAGACGGCCCTGGCCGAAGGCCTGGCCAAGCGCATCGTCGAGGGCGACGTGCCCGAGGTGCTGGAAGACTGCACCATCTGGGCACTGGACTTAGGCGCCCTCGTCGCCGGCACCAAGTACCGCGGCGACTTCGAAAAGCGCCTGAAGTCAGTGATCGCCCAGCTGAAGAAACAGCCCAACTCGATCCTGTTCATCGACGAGATCCACACCATCATCGGTGCGGGTTCGGCCTCGGGTGGCACCATGGATGCCTCGAACCTGATCAAGCCGATGCTGGCAGCCGGCGAGCTTCGCTGCATCGGCTCGACCACCTTCCAGGAGTTTCGCGGCGTATTCGAGAAAGACCGCGCGCTGGCCCGTCGCTTCCAGAAGATCGACGTGGTGGAGCCGACCGTGGCCGAAAGCATTGAGATCCTCAAGGGCCTGAAGAGCCGTTTCGAGGATCACCACGGCGTGGAATACAGTGCCGAGGCGCTCAAGGCTGCCGTGGACCTTGCCGTCAAGCACATCCCGGACCGCCTGCTGCCGGACAAGGCCATCGATGTCATCGATGAGGCCGGTGCCCGTCAGCGTCTGCTGCCGGAAGGTGAGCGGGTGACACAGATTGGCGTGTCGGAGATCGAATACATCGTCGCCAAGATGGCGAGGATCCCGGCCAAGCAGGTTTCGGCATCCGATCGGGACGTGCTGCGCAACCTCGAGCGCAACCTCAAGATGGTGGTGTTCGGCCAGGATGCGGCGATCGAGGCCCTGGCCTCGTCGATCAAGATGGCGCGCTCGGGCCTGGGCGATCCGGCCAAGCCGATCGGCAGCTTCCTGCTGGCCGGCCCCACGGGCGTGGGCAAGACCGAAGTCACCCGCCAGCTTGCCATGCAGCTGGGTATCGAGATGGTCCGCTTCGACATGTCCGAATACATGGAGGCCCATTCGGTGTCGCGCCTGGTGGGTGCGCCCCCGGGCTATGTCGGCTTCGACCAGGGTGGCCTGCTCACCGAGCAGATCACCAAGCACCCGCACTGCGTGCTGCTACTCGACGAAATCGAGAAAGCCCATCCGGATGTCTACAACATCCTGCTGCAGGTCATGGATCGTGGCGTCCTTACCGACACCAACGGCCGCGAAGCGAACTTCAAGAACGTGATCGTGGTGATGACCACCAACGCCGGTGCCCAGCAGGCGGCTCGTCGTGGCATCGGCTTCGTCAAGCAGAACCATTCGCTCGATGCCATGGAAACCATCCGGCGGCTGTTCACGCCGGAGTTCCGCAACCGCCTGGACGCGGTCATCCAGTTCAATCCGCTGGATTTCGAGCACATCCTGCGCGTGGTGGACAAGTTCCTGATCGAACTGGAAGCCCAGTTGGGCGAGAAGCGCGTCATTGTCGACGTCTCATCGGACGCCCGCCGCTGGCTGGCGGAGAACGGCTTCGATCCGCAGATGGGTGCCCGCCCGATGGCCCGCGTGATCCAGGACAAGGTGAAGCGGAAGCTGGCCGACGAGCTTCTGTTCGGCAAGCTGGCCGACGGCGGCAAGGTGAGCCTGGACGTCGTCGATGGCGAGCTCACCGTCGCCACCGAGGCAGCGGAGCCGGTGCCGGCGGAGGCCTGAGCGCCATAGGGGCGGCGGCCGCAAGGTCCCGCCCCGTTGCCGGGGCTACGAAAAAGGCCGCGCAATGCGCGGCCTTTCTTTTGATCACCGCCCCCCGGTAACGCCGGAGGATGGGTCGCGGGTTACTTCATGCGGTAGGTGATCCGGCCCTTGGTCAGGTCGTAGGGTGTCATTTCCACCTTCACCTTGTCGCCGGTAAGGATGCGGATGTAATGCTTGCGCATCCGGCCCGAGATATGGGCGGTAATGACGTGCCCGTTCTCCAGCTGCACGCGGAACATGGTGTTGGGCAGGGTCTCCTGGACCGTGCCTTCCATTTCGATGACGTCGTCTTTTGCCATGTGACCCGGTTCGATGTGCGGCCGAAGTGGTCGCAATAGCCCGCTATTATTGCACGAAGGCGGCCCGGGTCAAAGCCTTGGGCCCTTAGGCGAAGTATTCGTCGAGCTTGCGGCTGATTTCCTGCTCGATCATGCCCTTCATGGGACTGAGCAGCATGCCAAGCTCAGCCTGCACGCGCACGAGGGCTGGCTCCAGGCTGATGCCGCCCTTCACGCCTGCGCGCTCGAAGCGCAACGTGTCGCCTTCCCAACGCGAGGTCGTGCCGAATTTCTCGCCAAGGCGTGCAGCGACCTTGTCGATGACGGCGCGGGCCTGGGCGGCTTCGAGGTGGTGCTCGCGCTGGATGTCGATGCGTGCCATGGATTTGAAGGTTCGTTGCGAAAAGGGCTGCGCATCGTAGCAAAATGCGGTGCGGCTCATCTGTTACGATCCCCACCACGCCATCCAGACACACGCATGCGCATTGAGTTCGCCAATTCGGCCCGCGGGGATTTTCACTGGTCGGCAGGGGTGTTGCGCATCGGCGGCAGCGACGACAACGACCTTGTGCTGGCCGAACCGCAAGTCGCCGACCACCACCTGGTAATCCACGACGATCGTCGTGGCCTGGTCCTTGCGGTCCTTCCCGGCGCCGGGCGCGTCTACGTGAACGCGCGCCCCGTCCGCGAACGCGCGCTGCTGCGTGAGGGCGATCACCTTGGCGTTGGCGAGTGCCGCATGTTGCTGCGCGCCGACCAGGACGTTTCCGGGCGCACATGCGTCGATGCCGAAGACGTCCGTCCCGGTGCGGCTGCGTTGCGTGCATTGGCCGGCCCGCTTTCCGGACGGGTGCTGGGCATCGGTGCACGGCTTACCCTGGGACCGCAGGGCGACCACCCGCTGGAACTTCCACAGGGCGATGCCGGCACCCTGGCCATCGGCTGGGACGGGAGCTGCCTGCTGCTGGACGCCGAACGCGTACCCACCCGTTACGTGGTTCGCTTGAATGGCATGTCGATTCGCCGCGCCGTGCTACAGCCGGGCGACCACATCGGCATAGGCGCCCACCGTTTCGTCATCGACGCCCCAGGCTGGATGCCCGATCCGGTAGCAGCACCCGCTGAAGTGGAAGAACCACCGCTGCCGGAGGAAACCGCCGGCCCGCGTGGCGAGGTGTGGTGGTTGATTCTTACCGCGGCGTTGCTTGCGCTGGGCATCGCACTGGTGCTGTTCGTTCGTTTCTGACGAAACCAGTTATTTCCCGGTTGTCGTTATGCTGCAGGGCGGCATAATGCAGGACTGTCGGTTAAGTCCACTCACTCTTCCCAAGGAGACTGGCGCCTTGTCCAGGGTCTTCAATTTCAGCGCCGGCCCCGCCGCGATCCCACAACCCGTGCTTGAACGTGCCCGCGCGGAATTGCTCGACTGGAACGGCACGGGTGCCTCGGTGATGGAGCTGTCCCACCGTGGCAAGGATTTCATCGCCCTGGCCGCGCAAGCGGAGGCGGACCTGCGCGAATTGATGGCGATCCCCGCCAACTACCGCGTGCTGTTCCTGCAGGGCGGTGCCACCTTGCAGTTCCCGTTGGTGCCGATGAACTTTGCCAGGGCCGGCCAGCGCGCCGACTACGTGGTGACCGGGCATTGGGGCGAGAAGGCCGTGCGCGAGGCGGCGCCCTATGCGGACGTGCACGTGGCCGCTTCCTCGAAAGACGATAACTACCTGAAGCTGCCGCTGCGCGAACGCTGGGACCTGTCCCCTTCGTCGGCTTACGTGCACTACACGCCGAACGAGACCATCCATGGTGTCCAGTTCCACCACATACCCGATGTCGGTGACGTGCCGCTGGTGGCGGACATGTCCTCAAGCATCCTTTCAGGCCCGGTGGATGTCTCGCGCTTCGGGATGATCTATGCCGGCGCACAGAAGAACATCGGGCCTTCGGGCCTTGTGGTGGCCATCATCCGCGATGACATGCTTTCACGTACCACGCAGCCGATGGCGAAGATCTTCTCCTACGCCGAGCACGCGGCGCACGATTCCATGCTCAACACCCCCAACACCTGGGGCTGGTACCTGGCGGGCCTGACTTTCGCGTGGCTGAAGGAGCAGGGGGGCCTGGCATCGATCGACGCTACCAACCAGCGCAAGGCGTCCATGCTCTATGCCGCCATCGACGACTCCGGCGGGTATTACCGGTGCCCGGTCGAACCCGCGGCGCGTTCGCGCATGAACGTGCCCTTCAACCTGCACGACGCCTCGCTCGA